>CAYSKY010000113.1:5110-8683 GCA_964431425.1 uncultured Burkholderiales bacterium | reverse complement strand
TGAAGTCGCCTTTATGCTTGCTGGCGTCGGCGCGGGTGGAGAGCTTGCCGGCCACAGCCGCTTCGGACAGCATGGCCGCATCGGTGACGAGGGCCTTGACGCTGTCTTGCATCACTTTCATGCTGGCCAGCAGGCTGGTGGTGTCACCGGGTGCCAGCTTGATATTGGATGTGAGGTCGCCAACTGCCATCTTGGTGGCCACGTCATGGCCGATGGACGGGTCGCCGCCCAGCTGGTGGAAAATGGACTTGGTAATCTGCCGGCTGAAAAACAGCACCACGAGAACGGCCAGGATGGAAACACCCCAGGTTGCATTGCGGATGAAAGCCATGCCCCCACTGGCCGACTGAACTTCCTTCTTCGACGACTCAATCTGGTGTTCTACAACCTTGTCCAGACTTAACTCGGCCTGCGCAAACCGCGGCGAATTTTCTTCCATCTGCTGGAGAAAATTCTTGTAGAGGGCGCTCAGTTCTGCTTGCTTCTTGGTCGTGGTGAGGCTGGCCATGATTTCGCCCAGCTTGGTGTCGCCCGCCTTCCATGCTTCCCAGTCGGCCACGAATACCTTCCAGAGTTTCTCTTCCTCCGGGTCCATCGGCAGAGCTACGTAATCCTTCCACTCCTTGTCGATTTCCGCCCAGACAACTTGTCGGCGACTCTGAAGTGCCTTGATCTTGTCCTGGGGGTCGGGATCATTCTCGAGCAATGCCACCCCCAGGTTGGCGACGCGAATTTTCTGCTCACCTTCCATGACCGTCATCAGCGACTGCACACTGGGGAGGCGGTTCTCGCCGAGTTCCCAGACAGAGCGCGTGCCGGAGCGGACGCTCCAAAGTGCGGCGATGGCAACCAGCAGCAACGATGCCAGCGCGAGCCCCACCAGGAAGTTGAGTTTCATTTGAAGTGACATCTTGTCCATTTTGGTTCCTTCCCAAGGAGCTTTTCTTGTTGGAGCGTGCTGATTAATGCAGGCTGCTATCCATGAGGGCCATATCCTGGCCTGTCATGAGTTTTTCGATATCCATGAGGATGAGCATGCGCTGGTCGATGGTGCCGAGGCCGATGATGTAATCGGTGGAGAGGCCCTGGCCGAATTCGGGGGCAGGGCGGATCTGTTCCGGGGTCAGGGAGATGACATCGGACACCGAGTCGACCACCATGCCGACCACACGGCCGGCGACGTTTAGGATGATCACCACGGTGAACTGGTTGTACTTCACATCCTGCAGCGCGAACTTGATGCGCATATCCACGATAGGCACGATCACCCCGCGCAGGTTGACCACACCCTTGATGAAGTCGGGCGCGTTGGCGATGGTGGTGGTGGCCTCGTGGCTGCGGATCTCCTGCACCTTGAGGATCTCGACGCCATACTCTTCATGGCCGAGCGTGAAGGTGAGGAACTCATTGGCCTGCTTGACCGCCTGTGTAGCTGGTGCGGCGGCATGGACGGGGGGAGCGGCGACGCTGGGTGCGGACGCCTGGGTTGCCTGGGTCATGATCATTTTCCTTCTCTAAGCTGTGTGTCTGTTCGGATGAGGCTGATGGTGGGGGTAAAGCCTGCCCGGCCGGAGCCGGGCAGGTGGGTTACCTAGAACTCATTCCACTCTGCGTCGGACCCGGAAGCCTTCACGGCCCGCGACTTGGCGGCGGCATGATGGGCATGCTGGGCGGGCGAGGCTGCCGGTTTACGGCGTGCCGCGATGTCCGACACCTTGGGCGCCGAAGACACCGGCTTATTGACCGCCATGGTTCTGCCGGTCTGACCGTTGAGCTTGAAGATCGCCACCGCATTGGCCAGATTCCCGGCCTGCTCTTCCATCGACTCGGCAGCGGCTGCAGCCTGTTCAACCAGCGCCGCATTCTGCTGGGTCACCTCATCCATCTGCGTGATGGCCTGGTTCACCTGCTCGATACCGGCAGACTGCTCTTGAGAGGCAGCCGTGATCTCGGCCATGATGTCGGTCACCCGCTTGACCGAGGAAACGATCTCCTCCATGGTCTTGCCGGCCTCATCGACCAGCTTGGTACCGGCGCCGACCTTCTCGACGGAATCCGAGATCAGTTCCTTGATCTCCTTGGCCGCCGCGGCACTTCTTTGGGCCAGATTACGGACTTCAGAGGCGACCACGGCAAAGCCGCGGCCCTGTTCACCGGCCCGGGCGGCCTCAACGGCTGCATTGAGGGCCAGGATGTTGGTCTGGAAGGCGATGCCATCGATGACCGAAATGATGTCCTCGATCTTCTTGGACGACTCGTTGATCGAACTCATGGTGGTGACCACCTGGCCGACCACGTCGCCACCCCGGACGGCGACATCCGAAGCACCAGCCGCAAGCTGATTGGCCTGGCGAGCACTGTCTGCGTTTTGGCGCACGGTATCGGTCAGCGTGGCCATCGATGAGGCCGTCTTTTCCAGTGATGACGCCTGCTGCTCGGTGCGACCGGATAGATCGGCGTTGCCCGAAGCGATTTCCTTGGAGGCAACGGTAATGCTCTCCGTGGACGACTTGATCTGGCTGGCAATCTCGCCCAGTTTGTCCACAGTGGCGTTGGCATCATCCTTCATGCGACCCCAGGTGCCTTTGTAATCGCCCGAGATCGTTTCGGTGAGATCGCCCTTGGCCAGCGCGGACAGCACCCGCACGACGTCATTCAGACTCACCTGGCAGGTATCCATGAGGCTGTTGATGCCGGTGCCAAGGTCTTTCAGGTAGCCTTCCTTGCCCTCCAGCACGATACGTTTGCTGAAGTCACCGTCGTTGGCGGCCTGCACCAGTTGGGAAACCTCCTGCTGGGCAGCGACGTCGGCGGTGCGTTCGTTCCATTCCACGGCCGTACCCTGGCGGACTTTGTTTTCGTCGAACACCGGCACGCTGGTGAGATTGAAAACATGGTTGCCGACTTTCATTGAAGACTTGAAGGTGTCGGAAAGCGCTGCCAATCGCTTGTCCAGGGCAGAGTTCTTGTGGAAGGAATTCACGCTGGCACCCATGACCGCGGCCGCGCTGAAATTCGGCAAGTCCTTGCGGATGTCCGCTTCATCGTCGCGGAACATTTTGCGGATGGCGTCGTTCATATAAATGATGCGGCCCTCAACGTCGGCAATCATCACGCACGAGGCCACGCGGTCCAGCGCATGCTTCACCCTCAGGTTTTCGGCCGCCACGACGGCGTCGCGTTCCATGCGCTCCCGTAGGTCGCGCTGCATTTTTGCCATCGACGCCATCAGGCTGGTTCGATCGCCCGGTTGCAGCGGAACCACCCGGGTGAAGTCACCGGCTGCCACGTAGGTGGCTATCTCGGCCGCAGCCGTCGGCTCGCCGCCCAGTTGCTTCGTGATCGAGCGCGTGAGCCAGGCGATGATCGCCAACCCCGCCAACAGCGCCACCACGCCCAGTCCCACACTGATCCAATACACCCGCTGGGCGTTGCCGACAATCAAGGCCTGCTCGGCTTTGACCTGCGCCGCCTTGGCCTTGCTTAGATCCAGGAGCCGGGCCTTCATTTCACGCCACGCCGGCGTTTCCTTTTCATTCAGGAGTTTCATGGCCGACGCACGATCGGTCTTCG
>CAYSKY010000113.1:0-5100 GCA_964431425.1 uncultured Burkholderiales bacterium | reverse complement strand
CTGCAATGACTGCTGCGCGCTTCGCAGCCGCGCGATGTCCTGCAGCGCCTTCAGCGTTTCGGGCTCATCCTGGGCGAGCTTGGTCGCCTTTTCCATCGAGAGCCGGAATTCCTCGCTGGCGGCATCCAGATTCTTGTAGGCAGCCTTGGTTTCGGGGTCCAGAACAATATTGCGTATCGCCTGTCCCATCTGCAGGCCATGCGCGTACATCCATGAAATCGACTGGTTCAACGCGTCGTCGTGGTCAATGAACTCGCCGAAACGGTTGCTCACCCGGCCCAGACCATTGACGGCTGTGCCGACGGCCGCCACAAACAACAGGAACGCGAGCCCAATGGACAGCAGCATGCGCCAGCGTAACGGTAACTTCATGGTATCCCCCTCATCAAATATCCGGCGGCTCGCTTTGTGCATTTGACGCGCACGTGGCACCGCAGACCCTTTATGGCCTTATGGATACATTCGGCTGCGGGGCGCAGAACTTGAGGTTTTGATGGCGGCTAACTTTTCTGCGCGGCCATGTATCGGCTGGCAGCGGGCGCGGTGGAGATGTGCTCGACCGAGTCGCTGCCAGCCGTCATCTGGTCAGTGGTAAGCGTGGCGCCGGTCATACTCCAGTTGGGACTGGCCTGTGGCGGGTTTAAACCCGTCGAAACCGTTCAGATTTCTACTAAGCGGACATTTGGCCAACGACCGCTATCGAGAAACTCGAGAGGCAGGTTCCGACCCGTTGCGGTCGTTCGGGTTTCCGGAAAGCGGTCATTCAACGACCTAGGAAACGCTGAGCGCGCTTTTAAGTTGCCCAGCGGCCTAAAGGAGAGACCGTCCTCAACGAGTTAGCCATTTTTTGCTCTCTTATAAGTGACGCCATCCAATTTCACTCTAGGATCGGTACAGAGCTGGCTAATGCATTTGTTTCCTGTATCAATGAGCCGTGCAGAGTCACGATCAATCCTTATTTTCAATCGGCATTCTTTTGGGCCGGCAGCAAGTACTAAAACGTTGTCGGTCAATTTTCCTTGGCCCTCATACCGGCAATGCTGTAGATACCAACGACTGTTGAGATAAAACGAAATCTCAAATTCGGCTCTCGATTCCTTTTGAGTGACTTTAAGTACGTCTTCAGTCACCAAGTCACAAGAGCCTCTGCCATCAGCAAAGCCGGGGCCACCACACGTTCTTGTCTGGCGTAGATATTCGCCAGAAAGTGTGTCTTGAGCCATGGCGGTGCCGTTTGTTGCACTTACGATAAGAGCTAGTAGTAGTTGGTGTCGCATGAACGGCTAACTCTCATTCATTTCCGCTGCTATGTGAATTCGGAGCCCGCCTATTTCCCCGGCGCGGGTCAACGACCGCTCCTGGCCGAAACGAGTCTATCAATTGTAAGCCTGCAGCCGCCCCGTTGCGGTCGTTCGGGTTTCTACAAAGCGGACGATTAACGGTGGCGTTCAGCGGCCAGACGCGGCCCACGATGGTCAAAGGTCCGCTGGAACGGATTGTTAGGCACCGCGAGCATTAAACCAACTCTCGAAGTTACTCCGGAGCTGAGTATTGGTTGCGTCTCTAAGCTCGGCGACATACTTCTTGAGGTGACCCTCGCTCTGCTCAAGAAGCAGGACGGGCACGACGACAATCTGATGGACGGTGCCATCGTCCGTCGAATACACGACTTCGATAGGGTTCCGGCCCGTCCGGGTAATCACAACTTTGCTCTTGGTGATACCTTGATGAAACATTCCACAACGCAGCTGGTTGTATAGCTCACCAAGCACCGAATCGGGAATCGATGAACCTGCGTCAGGGAATACCGCAGCGAGCCCAGCAAGGAATTGCTTGTCCGACTTACCCGCGCGCCCTTCAAGAAACTGGCCAATCGGTTCGAAGTAGCTCAGCACGATCGCCAGGATTCCAAATCCCGCATGCTGAAGCCCTTTGAGTTGGTTTGCTTGATCAAAGACCCACCCCTGCATTTGATCTTCAAACACGTCAATTTTGTCCGACAAGGCCCCGGACGCCAACTTGTCGAACGTGTACTTCGGGCTAATTGCGATGACGTTCATTCGTGGTGCCTAACGCGCTATTCACCCGCCGCCTGAAGGCGGTCGGGTGCAATTGGAGTTAGGCAGCCTGCTAACTTGTACCCGCCGAGTTCCTTTAGCACAAGGGCGTCGCCATCCTTCGGAGCAGGCCCGAACCTAATACGAATGGGCCGCCCTGTATTCTCTGGATCCTTGTCGGAAAAAAGCAATTCCGGAAAGACGCTGCCGGCCGCTGGCGGGCTCCTAAGAGCCTCATTTTCCCAATCAGCGTTGTATGAATCCATAATGAACGATTCGCCACTCGGCAGTGGTACGTACGCGTGCAATCGTCTACCGTTCGTTGCGAAAGACGCCAATATGGAGCTCTCCGACTCGAGCGTGTAGCAAAGGTCGAGATAGGTGGCGCCACCTGCCGGCGCGGCTGGAATGCACAGTGTCTTCGCCTTGAGCGGCTGCGAGATTCGCGACAGAAAATCAGTGGGAAATGCCAGCCACACAACTCGCGAGGCGCCGTCATTGCCACGTTCAGGAGTCACTGCGCGTGTCCACTTGAATATTGCGCGATCCTGCATCGTTGGGGGCGTCCCGTGCTCTTTCGTAAAGGCGCTCCTGCAGATACCCGATTGGTGGAAGCTGTACTTCACAATGCCGCCCATGCCCCGGACAGCTAGGTAAACATCACCGGCCTCTGTCACCCAAAGACGCCATTGCGACGAACAATACCCGTCTGTCCGCTGAATAACGAAACGTAGATCGTGGCGATTCCGTGCCATGAAGCCTAACGAGGCTGTAGAAAAATTGTGACCATGGACACATCGTGCCAAGAATAAATTGGAACTTCAAGTCGAAGGTCCGGTTGTGGCCGTTAGCAGCCCCTCACTCCACCGCCGCAATCATATCGATCTCGATCAGAAACCCGTTCTTGAACTTGCCCACCGGCACGATGGCGCGCGCAGGTTTGTGCTCGCCAAAAAAGGCGGCGTACTCTGTGTTCACCGCCGCCCAGTAGGCGATGTCCGACACATAAAGTGTGGAGCGGAGGACCAGGTCGCGGCGCGAGCCGGCGGCGATGAGCACGGCTTCAGCGTTGGCGAGTGCCTGCCGCGTCTGCTCTTCGATGGTGGCAGGTGCGAAGTCGGCGGGCTTGCCGGGCACGCGCGGCAGTTGGCCGGAGACGTAGGCCACGCCGTTATGCACCACCGCCGGCGAGTAATGGCCGGAAGGCGCGGGAGAGTTGGGGCTGTCGATGCGTTTCAGGATTGCCATGGGAGTTTGTCCAAGTCTACGTTGCCGCCGGTGAGGATGATGCCGACCTTTTTTCCCTTCACGCCGTGGGCATCCATGTTGCCTTCGAGGATGGAGCCCAGTGGCGGACAGCAGGAGGTTTCGACGATGATTTTGAGTATTTCCCAGGTCATGCGCATGGCCCGGACGATGTTCTCTTCCGAGGCCAGCGCGATGCCGTCGACGTTGCTGCGGATGATGTCAAAAGTCTTGTCGCCGAGTCCCGTGCGCAGGCCGTCGCACACGGTATTGGGCACGGCGTCAGTGATGCGGGTGCCGCCGTAGTAGGAACGAAAGCCGTCGTCCGCGCCGGCAGGCTCGCCCCCCACCACCTTGATGCCGGGCTTGACGCCTTTGGCGGCGATGGCCGTGCCAGACAAGAGGCCGCCGCCGCCCAGCGGCGACATGATGATGTCCAGGTCCGGCACCTCTTCCAGCAATTCCAGCGCGGCGGTGCCCTGCCCGTTCATCACGCGCTCGTCGTTGAAGGGGTGCACCAGTTCCAGGTTGTGTTCGGCGATCAGCTTGGCCACCGCCGCTTCGCGCGCAGCGACGTTGGGCTCGCAGTAGATGATGTTGGCGCCGTAGGCTTCGATCGCGAACTTCTTGGGGCGCGGTGCGTTGTTGGGCACCACGATGGTGGCCTTGATGCTGCGCAGGCCCGCGGCCCAGGCCAGCGCCGCGCCGTGATTGCCGGAAGAATGCGTAACCACGCCGCGCCGTGCCTGGTCGTCGGTGAGCGACATGACGGCATTGCAGGCGCCGCGCGCCTTGAAAGCGCCAACCTTCTGGAAGTTCTCGCACTTGAAATAGATCTCGGCGCCGACCTTGCTGTTGAGTACGTGGCTGGAGAGTACCGGTGTGCGGTGGATGTGAGGCTTGATGCGCGCGTGCGCGGCGCGGATGGAGTCTAGGGTGGGTGGGGACATGGTGATGTTTTGTGGTGTGGTACGCGTCAAAGTTTTCCGCCCCTTTCCCGGCGAAGGCCGGGATCCAATTTTTCCAGCCGATGCTGGACGCCAACTTGGAACCCGGCCTTCGCCGGGGAAGGTCAAAATTGTTAGTCTTCCAGTTCGTTCTTCGCCATCTCGATGTCCAGCACTTCCATGGCATCGCGGCCTTTCATCTTGGCAGCCTTCTCATATAGCTTCACGGCCTTGTCTTCTTCCTTGTCGCCAAACAGCATCAAGAGGCCGTTCGCGTACTCGATATGGGCGATGGGTGAAGTCGGATTGAGCTTGAGGGCCTTTTCGTAGTGCTCGACGGCGGCATCCTTGTTCGCGCCGTAGGTGATCTTGCCGACCATGGCACCCACTTTGTCGATGATCTCGGCGTGATACGCGCCCAAGGCGGTGTGTGCATCGGCGTGCTTGGGGTCGAGCTTGAGCGCGGTTTCCAGCGCATTCTTGATCTTGCCGCCGTAGCCTTCCTTCAGTGCCTTGAGCACCGAGATGCTATGGCTGTAGCGGCCCGCCGCGTAGGCGTACTCGCGCGTGAGGAGCGCGCCCATCCGGTCGCGCACCGCCCACAGCTTGCGGCTGCGCAGGTCGCTTCGGCTTCGGCGGAAAACAGGACGTCAAGTTGCGGCGGCGGGCCGGCGACGAAGCCGCCTTGTGCGTCCGGGCGGCTTTCCACGAACGGGATATATGGCTTGAGGTCGAGAATCGGCGTGCCTTTGACGAGATCAACGCCGCGAAAGCGCAGCACGACGCCGTCGGTCGTGTCGATATCCTCGAGTTCGACCAGCGACAGGCCGATCGGGTTGGGCCGGAACGGC
>CAYSKY010000112.1:0-8775 GCA_964431425.1 uncultured Burkholderiales bacterium | reverse complement strand
GCGTTGAGGGCGTGGCAGATCAGGATGGCGTTGGACTTGGCGGCATTGAGCGTGCCGTAGGTTTCGTACGCGAGTTCGTAGTCGCTCAAGGCGGCGCCGCTGGCCAGCGGCAGCGGTGCGGTGAAGCGGGCAATCCGGGGTGTGGCAAACATGTTGGTGCAATACATCCGCTAAAAACAAAAAGGCCCGACAGCTTTTGCTATCGGGCCCTCTGGATTCAGATAGCCGCTTTAGCCGCATTTGTTGGAGAACCCGATTCAATCCCCGCGCCCGCAAGCTGATCGTCAAATCGGCGCAGGTGAAAAGGTACGCCAAGCCGGCGCTTGTGTCAACCGCACCAAAACACGCAGAACGCCATCTGGCGCGGCTTCCAGGGCATTTCCGGCCGGAAAGCCGCGCCAGTGCTAGGGTTTGCTGCCCGGATGCGGGCTGGCGACAATGCCGCAGCCCTTGAGCAGCACCCGCACCAGCTGGTCGGAGGCGTGCTCCAGTTCGGCGCGGGAGAGTTTGGGCTTGCCCAACACCGCGCACACCTGCGGCTGAAAATCGGCGTAAGTCTGCGTGGCCGCCCAGATGGTGAAGAACAGATGGCGTGCGTCCACCGGGTCCATCAGGCCTTTTGCAGCCCAGTGTTCAATCACGCGGGCTTTTTCATCGACCAGTGTTTTGAGCTCGGTGCGCAGGTAGTCGCCCAGGTGCGGCGCGCCGTGCAGCATTTCATTGGCGAACACCCGCGAGGCATCGGGATGCGTGGCGGTGAGGCGCATTTTGGCGCGGATGTAATTGCCCAGCGCCTCCGCAGGGTCGGCCTCGATGCGGATGCCGTCGGTTTCGGTGAGCCATAACGTGAGCGTGTTGTCGAGCACCGCTTGATAGAGCGACAGCTTGTTCTTGAAGTAGTAATGCAGGTTGGCCTTGGGGACGGCCGCGCCCTCGGCAATTTCAGCCATGGTGGCGCCGGCGTAACCGGCGCGAGCGAACACGGTTTCGCCTGCGCGCAGGATGTCGGTCACGGCCGCGAGGCGGATGTGCTCCTTGCGGCGCGGCGACGGCGCCGCTTCGTTGTCGTGATTGTCCTGCTCAGCGGGTACCGAAAATGCGGTCACCGGCATCTCCCAGTCCTGGCACGATGTAGCCGTGCTCGTTGAGTTTTTCATCCAGAGCGGCCGTGGTGATCGGCACGTCGGGATGGTGGTCCAGCATATTCTGAACGCCTTCCGGGCAGCATAACAGGCACACAAGCTTGAGGCTCGTCACGCCGCTTTCCTTCAGGCGGCTCAGCGCGGCCACGGCCGAATTGCCGGTGGCCAGCATCGGGTCCACGACGTAAACAATGCGCTCGGCGATGTCGTCGGGCACCTTGAAGTAATACTCCACGGGTTCCAGGGTTTCCGGCTCACGATAGAGGCCGATGTGGCCCACGCGCGCCGCCGGCAGCAACTCCAGCATGCCGTCGAGCATGCCGTTGCCCGCGCGCATGATGGACACGATGCATTGCTTCTTGCCGCTGATCACAGGCGACTCAATTTCCGCCATGGGCGTGAAGATGCGGATATTTTCAGTCGGCAAATCGCGCGTCACTTCAAAGGCCAGCATCTGGCTGATCTCTTTTACCAGCCGCCGGAAGCCCCCGGTGGACGTTTCCTCGCGCCGCAGGAAGGTGAGCTTGTGCTGCACCAGCGGGTGCGTGACGACGTTGAGGTTGGGAAAATTGTGCGTCATGCCGGTCTCCGGATCGTGATGCGTTTAGGGGTGTTCAGAACACCGTGCCGTCGCTGGTGATATTGACGGGCGGCGTGCCGCCGGGGCGCTTCTCGGCGGCGATGGCGCGACCCGCCGCCCAGGTTCCGCCCTCGAGCACACGCGCCAGTGGAAAGGCATCGGCCCGCAGCCCGAGTTCACGGCGCACGGCATCCGCAAGCCGGTCGAGCAGCGCAACCGTGAGGGCGCGCCATTCGACGATGGCTTCGGCGTCGACGGTGTGGCTGCGCGCAAAAAATGCGGCATCGCGCGGTGTGATGACTTCCATGTCCAGCAACAGGCCGCCGTTGCGATACTCCGGCAGGCCGGTGAGTTCATCAAGGCCGTCGAGGACGATGCCCGCTTCTTCCAATGGTTCCAGCAGCGAATAGGTGAGCCACTGGGTGAGCTTGTGGAACGGCACCAGGCCGCCGTGTGCACCCGGGTGCGGCCAGCAGTCGCCCAACCCCACGCCGTCGATCGCCGAGCGGCCCGGCCACATGGGCCCGAGCGCGCGCAGCAGCGTTTCGAACACAATGGCCACCGGCAGGTGGTCGCCGTCCGCCTGCGCCTTCAGGTAGTCATAGAGATTGCCGAGCCGGGCCGGTGTGCCGAACACCGCCGGCGTTTGCGAGGCGATCACACCAAGGCGCGACAGCAAGGCCGCGCGGCCGTCCAGCCCCACCAGCGGATTGTTCTCATCGACCTGGAAAAACTTGCCGATGGTGCCGGGACGCACGCGCTGCAGCGCGCCGGCATCGGTGCGCAGGGGCCGGGTGGCCCGATCGGACAACACCCCCGAGGCGAACATGACCAGGCTCGCCACCCCCAGTCCTTCCGAACGCGCCAGTGTCTTGCCGGTGGCGGCGTCGTGATAGGTCCACGCCGCACCGGCGCCGGCATCCAGCAGCACGCTGGGAATCACGAGATCGATGCGCGACCGCGCGCGCTCATCGCGGTCTGCCTGTTTCTCGGCCTCGGTTCCCGTCAGCCGCACCTCGACACCCTGCGAGCGAAAGATTTCCCGCCAACGGTCTGCGCCGCCGGCTTCGAAGTGCCGCCAACGGCTGTGGTACGGCACATTCAGATCCGGGTAGCGCTCGCGAATCACGCCGGCGACGTAACGCGCAGCGGTGAGTATCCGTCCGGGGTGGATAACGAAATGTGGTGAGCGTCCCGCATGCACATTCACGTACACCTCTTCGCAATGCTGTCGCACCGCAGTCGCGTTGAGCAACGCGGCGGCCGGATGGCCCACCGGTACCGGCGTATGCCAGCCCGTCCCAACGTTTGCAGTGCTCATTCTTCCAGTGCGCGCCCCTTGGGCACGGTGAGTTCTTCAGCGTCGGGCAGGTAGTTCGAAAAATAGCCAGCGGCTTTCTTGGCATCCATTTCCACTTTCGCATCGGCCGGGATCAGTTCGTCGGGGATCGGTACGCGCTCGACCACTTCGATGCCCTGTTCGACCAACGCGCCGTGCTTCATGTCGCTCATCGATGCCCAGCGGTCGATGCGCGTGATGCCCAGCCAGTGGAACACATCCGGCATCAGCTGCTGGAAACGCATGTCCTGCACGCCCGCCACGCATTCGGTGCGCTCGAAGTAGGTCTCGGCGCGATCACCGCCGGCCTGGCGTTTGCGCGCGTTGTAAACCAGGAACTTCGTGACCTCGCCCAGCGCGCGGCCTTCCTTGCGGTTGTAGATCACCACGCCCACGCCGCCCTGCTGTGCCATATCGATGCAGACTTCGATACCGTGCGCGAGGTAGGGGCGGCAGGTGCAGATATCCGAGCCAAACACATCCGAGCCATTGCATTCGTCGTGCAACCGGCAGGCGATCTTTGTTTCGGGATTGCCCAGCTTGCTGATGTCGCCGAAGAAGTACAGCGTCATCCCGCCGATGGGGGGCAGGAATACTTTCAGGTCCGGTCGCGTTACCAGTTCCGGAAACATGCCGGCGGTCTGCTCGAACAGCGCGCGGCGCAGCACGTTCTCCTTTACGTTGAAGCGCTTCGCGAGTCCCGGCAGATACCAGACCGGATCGATGGCGGCCTTGGTCACCCGCACGTTGCCCGCGGCGTCGAGGATGTCGCCATCGGGCGTCAATCTGCCGGCTGAGATGGCCGCCTTCAACTCCGGCATGTTGATGTGCGCCTTGGTGATGGCGACAGTCGGGCGGATGTCGGCGCCCGCAGCAATCTCGCTGGCGAAGGCTGCGGCAACCATGTGGCCCCAGGGGTCCATCGACACAATCTTGTCAGGGTCAGCCCACTGCGGGTGTGGGCCGATGGCTTCCGCGGGCGCGGTGTTGGTGAGGTCGGGCTTGTGATCGCGCTGCAACTGTCCGGAGGCCACGGCGAGCGCGCGATAGACCGCGTAGGCGCCCGAATGCGTGCCAATGACGTTGCGCTGTCCGGGATTGGTGAGACTGGCGATGATCGGGCCGCGCTCGACGGGCGAGGCGGCGCCCCAGCGGATATCAAAAAACGCGCCGGCGCGGCGCGTTTTGGGATGCGATGTCAGGACGATGTGATCGGACAAGGGCTCCTCCTTCGCGGTCTATGCTGACCAGTTGGTCAAGATTGTAGCGTGAATCTTCCGGGCGTCATCTATCGGGGCACCGCCGGTAACACGCCCGGTATTGCGATCCGATACCCGCCCAGTCCGGGCTTGTGGGAGCAGAGGTGTGTTCCCACAATGGTTTTCGCCACATCAAACCAAAAGGACTTCACATGACTACCACGCGCATCGTTGCTGGACTTCGTTTACGAGTTGGCGTCGCGCTCGCCGCCGCATTTTTCGTATTGCAGGGTCACGCCTCTTCACCCAGCGAGGCCTCGCGCGCTTCCCTGAATGCTTCGGTGGCGATCCCGGTCGCGCTGGTGCAGGGCACGGGGCAGATGTTCCGGGATGCCGGGCGCTTTTCGGTGACCGGTGTGAAAACCGCCGGCAACGTCTCCACGCTCACGCTGCGCAGCCTGGCCGATGGTGCCGAAGCCTCTGTGCAGTTTTCGGCACGGGCCATTGAAGGTTCGGCGGTCGGCGCCGGCGTGGTGCTGCAGGCCAGCGTTTCCGCGACGGGCACCCTGCTGGTCTCGGCGGGCAGGGCGGTGATGTTCATCCCCAACGAGGTTGGCCAGTCGCTGCTGCACCACTCGCGGGCGCGCGAGGAATAGTCATGCCGCGAAAACCGCCACGCTTCAATAGGCCGCGCGACGGGGCCGCTGTTTCATTGCGCCGCGCCGCAATGACTGCCGGCGTCGCTGTGCTTCTCGCCGTATCCCTGCCCGCCATCGCGGGGCGCCCATGCGAAGAACGCCCACCATCCCCGGCCACCGTGCAGCGGGCGCTGGAGCTGGCGCTCGCCACGCGCGAAAAACTGGACGACTCGGGAGCCACGTTGGCCCTGATCGGCCGCGCGGGTCAGGACTTGTCGAAATACGGACTGCGATATTCGCATTTCGGCTTTGCCTGGCGTGACCACCCGAAAGGCAAGTGGCGCGTGGTGCATGAGCTCAACGAATGTGGCACCGCGAACTCGGACATCTACGACGAAGGGCTGGCGAACTTCTTCCTGGACGACTTGTGGCGCATGGAAGCCGTCATCCTGTTGCCATCGCCGGCCACGCAGGAAAAGCTGTCTTCCTTTCTTGCCGCGCGCAAACATCTGGCGCTGCACAGCGGACACTACAGCATGGTGGCCTACCCGTTCTCCACCCGATACCAGAACTCCAACCAATGGGCGCTGGAAGTATTTGCCGCCGCTGCCGCACGCGACGCACCGGTGAACAATCGCGAGCAGGCGCAACAGTGGCTGAAATTCGCCGGCTACCAGCCAACCGAACTGAAACTGGATGCGATCACCCGCCTGGGTGCCCGCGTTTCCCGGGCCAACATTGCCTTCGATGACCACCCCGGTGAACTGCGCTGGTCAGACCGGATTCGCACGGTAACGGTGGAGTCGGTATTCAGTTTTGTGGAGGCCCGGGAACCCGGAGAAGTGCGGCTCGAGGTCGCGCGAAAGTGAACGATGGCTATCCCTAACTTTGGCATGGACAGTGTGGGTGCCATGTCGCGCCGGTAACTTGAAGTGCGTTTGCGAACCCTAAACATCCCGCAGTGCAGCATCAACGTCAGTTCGACCATTTCTTTCTGGAAGGCTAAGGCTAGCCGTGCGTTTGTTTTCAGGATGCTCGGCAGAAGCAATCCGGTGTGTTGATCACCCGATGATGAAGATCGACTATTGGCGCGGCGTTCCAGCCGTTTTCGGCCTGGAAGTCGCGCCCATGCTAGAGATTGGCCCCACAGCACTTCTTGAATTTCCGGCCGCTCCCACAGGGACAGGGATCATTGCGACCGACTTTGGGGGTCGCGCGCGCGTACGGGGCGGTTTCCCTGAAGCATTCCCACCACGCCATCTCGTCCACGGTATCGCGCACGTAGAACGGCTTGAACATGCGGGCGCGCCGTTCCTCCACCGACGCAAACATGGTGTCCCGCAGGTCGGCCATGGAACTGACCTGCGGGTCGACCAGTCCTGCGCGCTTCCAGACTTCGAATTGCGGCCAGTGCTCGGTGGCACCCAATTCAGCCAGCAACGGCAGGAGCAGGTTGAAGAAGGAGAACGACTCCTCCTGGCCGAAGCGCCAACGGGCCTTTCCGTGTGTTGCCTGGCGCGCGATCAACCGGGTTGCCTCCCGGCTGGCAAGTGCAAACAGGCCGGCGATGATGGGACCGGAATCCATGTCGCCTTCCATGACCCGCACCACCATTGCGTCGATCGCAGTCAGACGAATGCTGCCACTCCGATTTTCATCCCGGGCGATGTCCCAGATGGGGGCCTCATCCCCCTGCCACACCGCCCCCAGGCAGCGTCCCACGCCTTCCGTCAGTGTTGTCTCGCCGAACAAGTCATCGATGTCGTCGGGTCGCAGTTTCAGTAAATCGAGCAGCACGGGTGCGAATGCGGCATCGCGCTTTTCCGCCGCGAGATACATTGCATAGACGGGTAGCGTGTTCTGCTCGTCAATTGCTTGCTGCGGGCTGGCGATGGCCGCGGTCAGCCTATCGAGGAAGTCGCCGCGGACCTCAGGCCAGACTGCCCGGGCCTCCAGCACGGCCGCGAGGGGAAATGGTCCGTCGATGTGGGCCAGCGCCTCGGCAATGCCGTGCCATCGTGGCGAATTGATCGTGCGCTGGGTCATCCGCTTAGTTTAGAGAAGATCAGCGGCATCCGGGCGCCATGATGTTCCTGGCCGGGTGCAACCATATTGCCGGCCCCGGCAATATGGTCCCTAAGCATCTCCCTCTCGCTCTCGCGCTCGCTTTCCGGACCGGCAGGATGCGCATCGGCGTTTGCTAGACGTGCCCCTTTGGGAGCCCGATGGCTTGCGCGATTTGTGCTGGCCAATGTATAGTTTTTATATATCCACAACCAAACGTCTGACATGTCTACCCAAACCATTTCCAAGTGGGGCTCCAGCCTTGCCTTCCGCCTGCCTGCGGCCTTTGCCAAGCAGATGCGCCTGGAGGAGGGGGCCCAGGTTGAACTGGCGATCGATGGCAAACGCCTGGTCATTCAGCGCGTCGAACCCGCGCCCGATACGAAAGCGTTTTTTGCTGCCGTCAAAGCGAGCCAGTCAGCGCATGGCCTGGTCGCCGTTGGCAAAGCGCGCGGGAAAGAAATCCGGTGAGCGTGCCCGCACCGGGCGACATCATCTCCTTCAAGCCGGAACTCGACGCCAAGGGGCATGAGCAACAGGGGCCGCGCCCTTGGCTGGTGGTGTCGGTGAAGCCGTACAACGACGCGAGCAAGCTGGTCATGGTGTGCCCGATTACCTCGCACCAGGGAACGGCAACGACTGCCAATGCGGCGGAGGTTCTGCTGCCCGCGAACTGCGGCGCGACCGGCGTCGTGCTGACGTTTCAGCTACAAACCATCGACTGGCAGGTGCGCAAGGCGAAATTGCTGGGCAGTGTCCCGGTAGCGACGCTGAAGGCGGTTCAACGGAACTTGAAGATGTGTTTGGGGTTGTGAGCCGCGCGACACCCTGGCCATGCCTGAATTCGATCATTTTGTTGACGTCAACAAAATGGTCCCAATGTCGGGGGAACTATGCCTCGCTAAACCCAGGCACCATGCCCGGTGGGTCCAATGAAAGTCGGTTCCGGTAATTCGCGGTACGCTCTGGCAAAATCGCCGCATGCCCACACTCGACTGGCTCAATCGCGACGCCGCGTTCAAAATCGCGAAAGGCGTTCCCTATCGCCTGCTGGAACCGGTTTCCGAGCACCATGCGCCGCCGCTTGCCGACGTGAAGGCGAACGATGCACAGGCCGCATTGAACCTGGACGCCACCGAAGCGTCGCAAGCGCCAGCAGCGACGCACGACAACCTACTCATTCAAGGCGATAACCTGGAGGCCTTGAAGGCGTTGCTGCCGTTCTATCGCGGGCAGGTGAAGTGCATCTTTATCGATCCGCCGTACAACACCAAAAGCGCCTTCGAGCATTACGACGACAACCTGGAGCACGCACAATGGCTGTCGATGATGCTGCCGCGCCTGCAATTGCTGCGCGAGCTGTTGCGCGAGGATGGGTCCATCTGGGTCACCATTGACGACAACGAGGGGCACTACCTCAAGGTGTTGATGGATGAGGTGTTTGGCCGAGAAAATTTTGTAGCTAACGTACTTTGGCAAAAAGTGTTTTCGCCGAAAAATACGGCTCGTCACTTTTCAGAGGACCACGATCATGTCTTGGTCTTTGCAAAGAAGGGTGTGCTATGGACACCAAACGAAATGCCCAGATCCGACAAGTTGAACGCGAGCTACAAGAACCCAGACAAAGACAATCGTGGCGTTTGGACGTCAGGCGACTTGTCGGCGCGCAACTTTTATGGAGCAGGAACTTATGCCATTACTTGTCCTAGCGGGCGAGTAATCGCCGGCCCGCCGAATGGTATGTTTTGGCGGGTGTCCAAAGAGAAATTTGAAGAAATGGATGCTGACAAGCGGATATGGTGGGGTGCCGACG
>CAYSKY010000111.1:2392-8816 GCA_964431425.1 uncultured Burkholderiales bacterium | reverse complement strand
CAGCGCCGTCATGGCCAGCAGCAAGGTGTCGCCCAAAGATTCAGGGGGAATGGCCAGAAAGCCCTCCCACAGCACTTCCACCGCCGCCAGAATGTTCTCGGGCACCCCGAGAATGCGCAGGACGGCGCGGCCGACCTTGGCCTTGCCCTGCTCATCCCAGACCAGCAGGTCGCCAGTGACCAATCCCGGAAACTGGGCGGCACGGGAGATGAGATAAAAGCCGCCCACCTCGTGGACAATGCCCGCGAAAAAGGCCGAATCGGGGTCCTGGTGGGTGACGCGCGCGGCGATTACCCGTGCCAAAGCCGCGACGTGCGCCGTATGTTCCCAGAGTTTGCCGGCCAGCACCCGGTGCTCGGGTACCTTGGACAGTCCCTCCATCTGACGGACCAGCAGGGCGGTCACGAGGACGCGCAAGGTCCGAAAACCAAGACGTGACACTGCGCTGGGGACGTCGCTGGACTCACGCCCGGAGCGGTTGTACGCCACCGAGTTGGCGATGCCCACCACCCGGGCAGACAGGATGGGTTCGGCGGAAATCAGCCGCGCCAGCTGGCTGACGGAGCAATCGGGGTCGTCCAGTGCGCGCTGGACCCGCAACGCGACGTCGGCGTGGGTGGCAAACACCATGTCACCACGTGCCGCATCGGCCGCAATGGACTGCAAGGCTTGTTCAACGTCCAGCGGGACGGCGCGGGCGGTTTCGGTGGCAACGCTCATGGCAAATCCAAAATAATGGTTGTGGCCGCGGAACGGATCAGAGGCGCGGGTAAGAGGCTTTGCAGCGGACTAGAACATCAACAATGCCGGACTGCCGACCGCGCCGGACGCCATGCCGCCGACAAAGGCACGAAGCAGGGCAAAGCCGCAGCCGCCGAGCAAAAACACGAGTGCCAGCGCCAACACGCCGCCCTGGGCCTTGATTTGGTGAATGGTGCTTTTCATGATGTTTCCTGACGGTCGTGGCACACATTGCCACACATGAGTTATCGGCATCCATCCCGGCGACTTGAGAGCAGGTGCCACCCGCATCAACCGCAGAATCCGCCCGGCAAATGCCCGGTGGTCATTCAGCATGCGGATTCCTTCCTTGTCCGTCCGGGGACCCGGCTACAAACCGGCCGGACCTGGCGCCGCCGGCGGGCAGTTCGGTCCAACTTATCCAGCCGATACAACTCATGTAGATGACCTACTTGACTTCGCCCGCGGCTCTGAATAGCATGCTGCCACGAGCGCCTGCCAAAGGTGCCGGTTCTGCCTGTCCCGCAAGCTGGTCGCGGGCACCGGCCGCGCCATACAAACGTTGACCGCTTAACGACAATTTCCACACGGAGGAGCATCCCATGAAGGCAACCCCCCAAGCGCCCGTTTTCGGCCAGCTGAAACTTCTGCCCCTGATGATTGCCGGCGCGCTCGCCGCCGGCGGCGCCCAGGCCCAGCAGGCGGCCACCGCCGCACCGGCCAAGGATGAGAACCAGCTCGACACCATCACGGTGACCGCCACCAAGCGCACCGAACCCCTGCAGTCGGTACCCATCGCCATCACCGTGATGAGCGGCGACAAGCTGGAGCAGTTGAACCTGAACAACCTCGGCACCATCACGGCGCAGGTGCCCACACTCAATTTCCGCGCCAATGCCTCCAACAAGGACACGGCGTTGTTTATCCGCGGCGTCGGAACCATATCGACCTCGCCGGGCGTCGAGCCGACGGTGTCGACGGTGGTTGACGGCGTGGTTTTCCCGCGCCCCGGCATGAGCACGCTGGACTTGATGGACATCGAACGCATCGAGGTCCTGCGCGGCCCGCAGGGCACCCTGTTCGGCAAGAATGCCTCGGCGGGTGTGATCAACATCGTGTCCAAGCCCATCCAGCCTGGAATCGAGCGTTATGTGGACGCGTCGTATTTCGATGGGCGCGAGTATCGTTTGCGCGCCGGCATGTCCGGTGAGATCTCCCAGGGCGTGCTGGCGTCTCTGAGCCTGATGAGCGCCGAATGGGATGGCAACGTCGACAACAAATACCTGAACCGCAAGGTCAACGGCTACGACCGCCAGGGCGGTCGCGTGAAATTTGAAATCGCCACGGGCAAGGACAGCAAGCTCACACTGATCGGCGACTACACCAAGGGTGACGATACCGGCATCCGCGGGCCCTTCCTGCGTGGCGGCGCCCCACAATTGGCGGCCATTGCCCCGATCGCATTCGGCACGGAAACCCGTCAGGTCTCGACCGATGTGAACGAGCGCGTCAATGACAAGAACGGCGGGCTGTCCGCGCAGCTCGACTGGAATTGGGGCGGCAACGCGATGACCTGGATCAGCGCCTGGCGCGAGTGGAAAAACACCCAGTTCCAGGACATCGACGGCACGGCACCGACACCGCTGAACAGCCAGATTGCGCAACTGTCCGATCGCGGCGACCTGAAATCCAAGGTGTTCACGCAGGAACTGCGGCTGGCCTCGGCAAAGGGTTCATTCTTCGACTACGTGGTCGGCGCGTATTACATGAACAACAAGACCGACGAGACCTATCGCCGCGACGTGGTGCGTTGCAACGGCACTTTGCCCAACTTGGCCAACGGGTTGACGCCCTGCGCGGCCCCGTTGAACGATTTCGGCCTGGCCTCGTACGGCACGGAATCGAAGAGCGCCTCGCTGTTTGGCGAAGGCGTGTTCAATTTCAGCAAGAACCTGCGTGGCATATTCGGTTTGCGCTTCACGGACGACGAGCTGTCCTACTACCACTCACGCACGTCCACTGCGGCCGCGGCGATTCCCGGTGTGCAGCCCAATCGCCCGTATGCATCGGCGACAACGAAAGAAAAGGGTACGTCTGGTCGCATCGGTCCGCAATTCGACCTCACGCCGAACGTGGGTCTCTATGCCACGTATTCCAAGGGATACAAGGGGCCGGCCTACAACGCTTTCTTCAACATGCAGCCCAACCAGGAAGTTGCTTTGTCGCCGGAGAAATCCGACAGCTATGAACTCGGCCTGAAGTCCACCTTGCTCGACAACCGCGTGCGCTTCAACGTCGCGCTGTTTGATGCCAAGTACAAAGGCTATCAGGCCAATTTCCCGGACCTCGTGGGTGGTGTGGTCGTGACCCGCTTTATCAACGCGGGTGATGTGTCGACCAAGGGCGCAGAAATCGACGTGGAGGCCAAGATCTCCAAGCAGTTCACGTTGTCGGCCGCGTATGCCAAAACCAAGGCACGCGTCGATCGCTTCAACTGCCCGCCGGGCGCCTCCTGCCTGCCCAATGGCATTCCGCTGCCTTCCGCACCCGACAAAAAGGCGGCCGTGCGCGCCAATTGGTGGACCAATGTGGGCAATGGTATGCGCGTCGACCTGGGCGCCGATTACACGTATTCGAGCGCGGTCCAGTATGACCTCTCCACGTCCACCAACACCATCCAGCCCTCGTATGGCATTTTCAATGCCAATGTCAGCCTGGGCAATCCGTCGGCCGGCTGGCGTGTCAGTGTCATCGGCAAGAACCTGGGCGACAAGTCTTACTCCGCGTTCCTGCTGTCAGGTGCCAACACCCAGCGCAGCGTGCCGCGTGACGACGAGCGGTATTTCGGTGTAAGCGTGCGCTACGATTTCTAAGCGCAAGCTCGCCGACAGGGGCGTTGCGAACCGGTTAAAGTTCGTAACGCCCTTTTTGTTTCTGCCCGCACCCTGACAAGGATCCGCACGGTGTCAACAGGCACATCTCGCCGCACCCTGGAATCGCTCCGCAGCCAGCGCTGGCTGGCGAAGGACGACATGCGCTCGTTCGCGCATCGCCAGCGGTTGCAGCAGCGCGGACTGCGGCGCGAGGAATTCCTCGGCCGGCCGGTGATTGCCATCATCAACACCTGGTCGGATCTATCGCCGTGCCATGCGCACCTGCGCGAGCGCGCGGCCTCCGTCCGACAGGGCATCCTGCTGGCCGGCGCCTTCCCGGTGGAACTGCCGGCGATGTCACTGGGCGAGGTGATGGTAAAGTCCACCACCATGCTCTACCGCAACCTGCTGGCCATGGAAACGGAAGAGCTGCTGCGCTCGCACCCGATCGACGGCGCCGTGCTGCTGGGCGGCTGCGACAAGACCACACCCGGCATGCTCATGGGCGCCATCAGCATGGACATTCCGGCCATCTTCTGCCCGGCGGGACCGATGCTCAACGACCGTTATCGCGGGCAGACGGTGGGTGCGGGCACCCACACCAAGAAATTCTGGGATGAGTACGTCGCCGGCAACATCGAACAAAAAGAGTGGATCAGGCTCGAAGCCAAGATGACGCGATCGCCCGGTACCTGCAACACCATGGGCACCGCCAGCACCATGACCGCCATCGCCGAGGCGATGGGCTTCACGCTGCCGGGCGCCTCGAGCATTCCGGCCATGGACGCCAACCACCACCGCATGGCCTCGGCGTGCGGTGCGCGCATCGTGGACATGGTGTGGGAGGACCTGAAGCCCTCGCGTTTCTTCACCCGCGAGTCGCTCGTCAACGGTATCGCCACCTACATGGCGCTGGGCGGATCGACCAATGCCGCCATCCACCTGATTGCCATGGCGGGTCGTGGCGGGCTCACGCTGAAGCTCGACGAAATGGACGCCGCAGCGCGGAAAATTCCGGTGATCGCCAACCTGTTCCCCTCCGGCGACAAGCTGATGGAGGACTTCTTCTTTGCCGGTGGCATGCCGGCGCTGCTGGCCGAAATCAAACCGCACCTGGCGCTCGATGCCTTGACGGTGACCGGAAAAACGCTGGGCGAAAACATTGCTGACGCACAAAACCTCGACCGGGACGTTATTCGTGCCGTGAACAATCCGGTGGCACCGGGCGCGGCGCTGGCGGTGCTGCGCGGCAATTTGTGCCCGGACGGCGCGATCATCAAACCCTCGGCAGCCAGCCCGAAATTTTTCCGCCACCGTGGCCGGGCGCTGGTGTTTGAATCCAACGCGCAGATGATGGCCGAGATTCACCGCCCGGAACTCGACGTGGACGAGAACACGGTGATCGTGCTGAAACACGGCGGCCCGGTGGGCGCACCCGGCATGCCCGAGTGGGGCAATCTGCCGATCCCCAAAAAGCTGTTGCAGCAGGGCGTGCGCGACATGGTGCGGATCTCAGATGCGCGCATGAGCGGCACCCACTACGGTAGCTGCGTGGTACACGTCGCACCGGAAGCGGCTGTGGGCGGCCCACTGGCGCTGGTGCAAACCGGCGACATGATCGCCCTCGACATCGACGCGCGCACGCTCAATGTGGAATTGTCCGACGATGAACTTGCCCGCCGGCGCGCCGCCTGGGCACCGCCGCCGATTCCCTACGAGCGCGGATTCACACGCCTTTATATTGAACACGCCACCCAAGCCCCCCAGGGCTGCGATTTCGATTTCCTGATGGGCAATGCCGCGACGCCCGAACCCCCCATTTACTGAGGCACCATGGACCCGTTCACCAATCCGTTTCGCACACTGCTCGCTCAACCCAGCATTCCGCTGGGCACTTGGCTCATGTCCGGCACCGCCTCCACGGCAGAGGCCATGGGCTGCCTCGGTTTCGACTGGCTGGTGGTCGATATGGAACACGTGCCCATCGACTACAAGGACGCGTATCACATCCTGCAAGCCATCGCCGGCACCCGGTCGACCCCGGTGATTCGCCTCGCCTGGAACGAAATCGTCACCGTGAAGCGCGCGCTGGACATCGGCGCGCAGACGCTGATGTTTCCATTCGTGCAAAACGCCGACGACGCGCGCCGCGCGGTGGCCTCGACCCGCTATCCGACACCCGGCGAAGCCAACCCCGGCACGCGCGGCTTCGCTGCCATGCATCGCGCCAGCCGCTACGCCACGGCACCCGACTACGGCAAGCGCGCCAACGACGGCATCTTCCGAATGATCCAGCTGGAAACCCCGGCGGCCATCGACAAGCTCGAGGAGATCGCCGCCGTGGAAGGCGTTGATGCGCTGTTCATGGGCCCGGGCGACCTGTCGTCCGCCATGGGCCAGATCGGCAACGTTGCCCACCCGGAGGTGCAAGCCGCGCTCAAGGACGCCGCCGCGCGCGCCAGGAAGATCGGCAAGCCCATCGGCATCGTCGGCCCCACGCCGGAAATGGTGCAGCAGTTCATTGAGTACGGTTACAGCTATGTCGCCATCGCCTCTGACATGGGCATGATGATGCGGCAGGCCAACGCCTACCTGAGCGCCATGAAACCGGCGCTGGCGAAAACCATCAGCACCGGCGTGTATTGAGTCGCGCGATGAGCGGCGTCCGCCTCGAAAACGTCGTCAAGGTTTACGACAACGGCGTCAAAGTCGTCCACGGCATCAACCTGGAAATCCGCCAGGGCGAGTTCGTGGTGTTTGTCGGCCCCTCGGGCTGCGGCAAGTCCACACTCTTGCGCATGGTGGCCGGG
>CAYSKY010000111.1:2130-2382 GCA_964431425.1 uncultured Burkholderiales bacterium | reverse complement strand
ATTGAAGACCGGGTGGTCAACGACCTGCCGCCGCGCGAACGCGACATCGGCATGGTGTTCCAGGACTATGCCTTGTATCCGCACAAGAACGTCTATGAGAACCTGGCCTTCGGCCTGCGGCTGCGGAAGTTTCCCGCCGCCGACATCGACCGGCGCGTGAAGGAAGCCGCCGCCATCCTCAAGATCGAGCACCTGCTGGAACGCAAGCCGCGCGCCCTGTCCGGCGGGCAACGCCAGCGCGTGGCCATGGGC
>CAYSKY010000111.1:0-2120 GCA_964431425.1 uncultured Burkholderiales bacterium | reverse complement strand
GCAGCGCGCGGCGGACATCCTCAACCTCACGCCGTATCTGCAGCGCACCCCCAAAGAGCTGTCGGGTGGGCAGCGCCAGCGGGTGGCCATGGGCCGCGCCATCGTGCGCCAGCCCAAGGTGTTTTTGTTTGACGAGCCGCTGTCGAACCTCGATGCGCTGCTGCGCTCGGAGATGCGCACTGAGATCAAGAAACTGCACCAGCGCATCGGCGCCACCACCATTTACGTGACGCACGACCAGGTGGAAGCCATGACGCTGGCCGAGCGCATCGTGGTGCTGTCGGGCGGCAACATCATGCAGGTCGGCACACCGGATGAAATCTACAACCGGCCGGCGTCGAAATTTGTCGCGGGCTTCACCGGCTCGCCGCCAATGAACTTTCTCAAGGCGGGGGTGGCGCTGGTGGACGGCAAGGCCTGCGTGGCACTGGGCAACAGCGCGCAGCAGCTGGTGTTGCCCACCCAGCAGGCCTATTACCAGACGCTTGCGGGCCGCGCCGTGACCTTCGGTATCCGACCGGAAGACATCCGCCTCGAACAAGCGGGCCCCAACGACGTGAAACTGGTGGCCAATGTGGTGGTGCTGGAGCCGCTCGGCGCCGAAACGCTGGTGACACTGGCCTGCGAAGGCGGCGAACTGATCGCCCGCCTGCCGCCCAATCTGCCGTTTGTGGCGGGCGCGCAAACCTCGGTGTGGGTCAACATGGACAAGTGCCACCTGTTTGATCAGGATACCCAACTCGTGCTGCGGGCGGCCTAGGCAAATGAAGCAGCGCGCCATTGCGACATGGCTGGTTGCCGCCTGCGCGTCGTGGTGTGCTGCCGCCCTTGCGCAGCCCACGGTGGCCGGCGCCCCGGTCAACCTCAAGGTCTACATTGGTGGCCAGCAACGCCCCGACATCATGCGCGACCTGTTCGCGCAGTACATGGCGGCACACCCCGGCGTGAAGATCTCGGTGGAAATCGGCGGGGCCACGTCCGAGCTGAACCAGAAGTACCTCAACATGGTGCTGACGGCGCGCGATGCGACGCTCGACATTTTTCTCATCGACATCATCCGACCGGCGCAGTTTGCCGCCGCGCGCTGGGCCGAACCGCTCGACGACTATTACGGCAAGGATGCTGAGGCCGAGTTGTCGCGCTACCTGCCGGCGTATCGCGAGGCCAATACCGTCAACGGCAAGATGATGGCGTTGCCCGCACTCGCCGACTCGCTGTTCCTGTACTACCGCAAGGACCTGCTGGCGAAATACAACGAGCAGCCACCGGCCACCTGGCCGGAACTGGCGCGCATTGCCAAAAAGATCCAGCAGGGCGAGAACAACCCGAACCTGCAGGGGCTGAGTTTCCAGGGCAAAGCGGTGGAAGGCGCCGTGTGCACCTTTCTGCTCCCGTACTGGAGCCTGGGCGGCGAAATCATCCGCGACGGCAAGACATCGTTCGAGCGCGGCAAGGCCGAAGCCGGACTCAAGATGTGGCGCGCCATGATTGACGATGGCGTGGCCAAGAGAAACAGCGCCGAGGTCGGCACCGACGACACGCGCAAGGAATTCCAGGCCGGCAAGGTCGTGTTCGGTGTGATCTGGGGATACGCCTGGAACCACTTCCAGGGCGGCGCCGACACGCAGGTCAAGGACAAGGTCGGTGTGGTGAAGCTGCCGGCCATGCCGGGCGGCAAGGCAGTATCGTGCATGGGCGGCTGGAACTGGGCGGTATCGGCTTACTCCAAAAACAAATCCGAGGCCGTTTCACTGATCCGCTGGCTGTCGAGCCCGGCCGTGTCCAAACAACTCGCGCTCAAAGGCTCGTTCCATCCGGTGTTCCCCGAGGTCTATCGCGATCCCGAAGTGGTGGCCGCGGTGCCCTGGTTTGCCGATGCGCTGCCGGTGGTGGAAACGGCGCGCCCGCGTCCAGTGACGCCGGTCTACAAGGCGATCTCAGACGCACTGCGCATCAACACCAACACCGTGATGGCCGGCGTGAAAACCCCGCCGCAGGCGCTGGATGAAATCGAGCAGCGCGTGGCACGGGCGCTGCGGTAACTGACCATGAGCCAACGCTCCTTAAAGGACCGCATCCTCGACCCCGGCGAAACCGCGCTGGCGTGGGCGCTGCTCACC
>CAYSKY010000110.1:0-8867 GCA_964431425.1 uncultured Burkholderiales bacterium | reverse complement strand
CCGTTGCCCGCCGCACGTGCCAGCGTGTCAATTGCAGCACGCATCTCGCTAATCGGCATCTGCCCCGGCGCCGAATGACCGGCACCCACCGCAAATGTCAGCGACGAGCCAAAAACCCAGCCGCCGACGCGGCTGATCCCGCCCAAGCCCCCCATTGCCATGGTCACAACGGGAATGTCCATACGGGAATCGGCGATTTGCGTGGCGCGCAGCAATTCAAGTACGTCGGCGGCGGACTTCGGCATCACCGCCAGTTTGGCTACATCGGCACCCCCGGCCGCAGCCGAGGCAAGTGCCGCCACCATCTCTTCGCATGCGGGCGTTGCCGAAAAATGGTGACAGGACAAAATCATGCCAACGCCATGCGCTGCCGAGACTTCGCGCAAATACCGGCGTGATGCTTCCGGCTGGCTGAGTTCATAGTCGATGAAATCGACGCTGCCGCCCGCGCAAACTGCGGCATAGGTGTCGACGATCGCTGGCTCGGCAACGGTGATTTCCTCGCCGCCTTCCTGCTTGGCGCGGCGGGTGAAGATGATGGGAATTGAGCCGGCCAGGGACCGAAGCTCCGCCGCTGCCGCCAGCACGGCGTTCAAATCGCCGATTGCCTCGAAAAAATCCACACGCCACTCGATGATGTCGGGCGCACAGGAAATGACCACCGCCGCGTCGCTGCGCAGTGCGGACAGGGTCCGCGACACCAATGGTGCACAGACCAGGGGAAGGCCACCTTTGTTCAACGGGTTGCCGCGAAGAGTGATTGGTTTCATCTGCAAAATGGAGTTCGGCCGGCGATCCGGTGGCAATACATGGCGCCGCCGCGTTCGGATCAAGTGTGCCATGAATCCCGCAGAATTTAATCGCGGCGGCCGATGGCTGCCGCACATTCAAGGCAAAAACTCAAGCATTGGCGCGGACTCCAGGCCGAAATGCCTCTGAAAGCCGCGCCAATGCTGGGGTTTGGCTTTTTGCAGCGGGTTGGCGCCATCATTGCATATGGACAACATTGACCCCCACTTGGAGCGCGAATACAACAATCGCGCCATGGTGCCCGAGCACCCGATGATCTTCGAGCGCTGGCACAAGAATTCCGCCGTGCTCCGCGCCCGTACCGACTGCGTGGTGGATGTGCCGTACGGTGACCTGCCCCGCCAACGTCTCGACCTGTTTCGAGCCACGAACGCGGTGGGAACGGTGGTCTTCATTCACGGCGGCTACTGGCGCTCGCTCGACAAGGCGGATTTCTCGTTTGTCGCGGCAGGACTGCTGGAGGCAGGACTCTCGGTTGCGACCATCAGCTACCGGCTTTGCCCGGCCGTCACGATCGCCGAGATCATCGGCGACTGCCGCCTGTCGCTGGACTGGCTGGCCATGCACGGCGCGGGCATGGGCCTTAACCTTGAGCGGGTCGCGCTGGCCGGACATTCCGCGGGGGGGCACCTGGTTGCCTCCCTGTTCGCCTTGAGCCGCGCCCAGCGGCCCGCCAGCGCACTCAATATCGTCGGTGGTGCGGCCGTCAGCGGCATATTCGATCTCACACCGCTGCTGCAGTGTTCGATGAACGCCGACCTGCGCCTCGATGCCGAGTCCGCCAGAAAGCTGTCGCCCGCGCTGCACGCACCGCGGCTGACCGTGCCGCTGCTGCTGAGCGTGGGTGCCAACGAGAGCGACGAGTTCCGCCGGCAGACCGCCGATCTCAATCAGGCCTGGCCGCAGGTTTGCCCGTCGCCGGCGATTCTGGAGGGCTGCAACCACTTCTCGGTGGTCGATGAGGTGTTCGAACCGGGCAGTGACGGCATCGGCGCAATTCGCGCGCTGTTTGGCTGAGTCTCCGCTGCTTTTTGCAGCTCACGCCAACATCGGGCATCCCGCGCCTGCATCCGGCTGTTTCGCCGCAAAACGCACCGGCCCCGCCGGGGGGCTCGCATATAATCTGCGCCTACCGTCGAACCCGCCAGAAAGCGCATTGTGTCCTCACCCGATCTTTCCAAACTAAGCATCTCACGCGACCAGAAGGCCTTCTCACCGAAAAAGACCGGCCGACGCAAGTGGCTGATCACCGGCGGCATTCTGGCCATTGCCATCATCGCCGGGATGGTCCTGCGCGGCGGCGGCGGGCCGGTTGCAGTCGACAGCGGTGCCGTGGCCAGCGCCTATCCGTCACAGGCCATCACGGCACTGAACGCAACCGGGCGCGTCAGCGCCCAGCGCAAGGCGGCGGTTTCCACCAAGGCCACCGGCCGGCTGGAGTTTCTCGGGGTGCAGGAAGGCTCGATCGTCAAAGCCGGCGATATCCTCGCACGCATCGAAAACAAGGATGTGAGCGCCACGCAGGACCAGGCGCAGGCGAATGTACGCGCCGCCAGGGCCAATCTTGAGCAGGGCCTCGCGGAACTGCGCGATGCCGAAGGCAACTACAAGCGCTCCGAGGACCTGGCCAACAAGAACTTCATTTCGTCTGCGACACTCGATACCGCAAAGGCGCGCTTTGAAAAGGCCCGCGCCGCCGTCGCTTCGCTCAACGGCGCCATCGGCGTCGCGGAAGCCAATTTGCGCGCCACCAATGTGTCGGTCGAACAGACGCTGATTCGCGCGCCGTTTGACGGCGTGGTGCTGACCAAGAATGCGAATGTGGGTGACATCATCACTCCGTTCTCCTCGGCGGCGGACAGCAAGGGCGCGGTGGTCAACATGGCCGACATGGCCACACTGGAAGTGGAGGCGGATGTGTCGGAGATTTCGCTCTCCAAGATCAGCGTCAGCCAACCGGTTGAAATTCAACTCGATGCCTTCCCCGAATTGCGCCTGTTGGGCAAGGTCAGCCGCATAGTGCCCACGGTGGACCGCTCCAAGGCGACGGTGCTGGTCAAGGTGGAGTTTGTTGAAAAGGACAAGCGCGTGCTGCCTGACATGTCCGCCAAGGTGGCCTTCCTCAGCCGCGACCTGAAACCCGAGGAACGCAAGCCGGTGGTGGCCGTCCAGCCCGCCGCAATCGTCAAGCGCGATGGCAAGGACGTGGTGTTTCTCATCGACAAGGACGTGGCAAAGCTAACGACGGTATCCGTGAGTGAAAAAATCGGCGACCTCATACAGGTGTCCGGGGTGAAGCCGGGCGACAAGGTGGTGCTGGCGCCATCCGAGAAACTCAAGGATGGTGCGCCCGTCACCATCGCGAAGAAGTAATCGTCATGAGCGATACGCTGGTCGAGATCAAGCATCTCGCCAAGAGCTACACGCGCGGCGACCAGATCGTGCCGGTGCTCTACGACATCACGCTCGATATCGCGCGCGGCGATTTCATTTCGCTCATGGGTCCTTCCGGTTCCGGCAAATCAACGCTGCTGAACCTTATCGCTGGCATCGACAAGCCGGACTCCGGTATTCTCAAGGTGGATGGCGAAGACATCACACAACTGACCGAGGGGCAGTTGGCCGACTGGCGTGCGTCCAACATCGGCTTCATTTTCCAGTTCTACAACCTGATGCCGGTGCTCACCGGATTCGAAAACGTGGAGCTGCCGCTGTTGCTGACCAACCTGTCGCGCAGCGAGCGGCGCGAACGGGTGGAGATGACCCTGTCGATGGTGGGGCTTTCAGATCGGATGGACCACTACCCGAATGAACTGTCCGGCGGCCAGCAGCAACGTGTCGCCATCGCGCGCGCCATTGTCACCGACCCGACGATCCTGGTCTGCGACGAGCCCACGGGCGACCTGGACAAACAGTCGGCCGGCGATGTGCTGGGCATGCTCAAGCAACTCAACGAGGACATGGGCAAGACCATCATCATGGTGACCCACGACGCGCATGCGGCCGAAGCAGCGCGACGGCTGGTGCACCTTGAAAAGGGCGAACTGATTGGCGAAGCCGGATGAGTACGGCGGCCGATTTCTTCGGATGCCAACCGCTGCCTGCAGGGACCACTCATGGGGCGGTGGCCTGAGCCATGTACTTCCTCAAACTTATCTTCAAGAACATGTTCCGGGCCAGGTTGCGGACCACGCTGACCGTGATCGGGCTGGTGGTGGCCATTCTGGCCTTCGGGCTTCTGCAAACCGTGGTCGACGCCTGGTTTGCGGGCGCCAATGCGGCATCTTCATCGCGAATGATCACGCGCAATGCGATTTCGCTGGTTTTCCCCATGCCGTCGTACTACCGCGAGCGCATACGTTCGGTGCCGGGCGTGAAGTCGGTCTCGCACTCACAGTGGTTTGGAGGAATCTATATCGAGCCGAAGAATTTTTTTCCGCAGTTCGCCGTTGACCACGACAACTTTTTCGAAATGTATCCCGAGTTTCTGATGAACCCGGCTGACCTGGCTGCGTTCAAGCGGGACCGTCAGGGCGCGGTCGTGGGACGCAAGCTGGCAGAACAGTACGGCTGGAAAGTAGGTGATGTCATTCCGATCCGCGGCACCATTTACCCGGGCGAATGGCGATTCACCATCCGCGCGATTTTCGACGGGCGGGATGACACGACCGTCACGCGGCAGTTTTACTTCCAGTGGGAATACATCAACGAGTACCTGAAGAAGAAGTACCCGCGCCGTGCCGACCAGATCGGGATCTTCAATATTGAGGTCACTGATCCGGGCAGGATTGCCGACATCGCTCGCGCCGTCGACAGTGAATTCAAGAATTCACTGGCCGAGACGCTTACCGAGACCGAGAAATCGTTCCAGCTCGGTTTCGTCGCGCAGTCGGAGGCGATCGTCGTGGCCATCCGGGTGGTGTCGTTCGTGGTGATATTCATCATCATGGCCGTGGTGGCCAATACCATGGCCATGACCGCACGCGAGCGCCTGGCCGAGTACGCAACACTGAAGGCGCTGGGTTTCTCGCCGGGCTTTGTGGCGGCACTGGTGTTTGGCGAAGCGCTGATGTTGGCGCTCGTTGGTGCCGGGCTGGGAATTCTTCTGACTTTTCCAGTGGCCGAAGCCTTTGCCAACTCGCCTGCCGGCGCCGCCTTTGCGTCCTTCAAGGTCGGCGGAGAAACAGTTGTTCTTCAGGTGGTATGCGCCCTGGTGGTCGGTGTGGTGGCGGGCGTGGTACCCGGCTGGCGCAGCGCGCGCGTCCGGATCGTGGATGGGCTTCGTCATGTGGGCTGACGCCATGTCGAATTGCTGCCGAACCGGAGATCGCTGATGCGGCCCATGAAGATTCCGTTCAGCTACGCCATGCGAAACCTGTGGGCGCGCAAGTTCACCACGGCACTCACTGCCGCCGGCATGGGACTTGTCGTATTCGTATTTGCCGCCGTGCTGATGCTCGACGCAGGACTCAAGCAAACGATGGTGGGAACAGGCAGCATCGATAACGTAGTCTTCATCCGCAAAGGAGCCGAAACCGAGATCCAGAGCGGCCTCACCCGTGACCAGGCGTCCCTGATTGAATCCATGCCGCAGGTTGCGCGGGACGCCGGCGGCCGGCCATTCGTCTCCAAGGAATCGGTGGTGTTGATTTCGCTGATGAAGCGCGGCCAGGACAAGCTTTCCAACATTGTCACGCGCGGCGTGCCGACCGTGGGCCTGTCGTTGCGGCCGCAGGTGCGGATCATCAGCGGCCGCATGTTCCGCCCGGGCTCCTCGGAAATCATCGTCGGCAAGAATGTCTCGGACGAATTCGAAGGCGTGGATATCGGCCAGACCCTGCGCTTCGCCCAGCGCGAGTGGACGGTGGTCGGTAAATTCGATGCCGGCAAGAGCGCCTTCGATTCGGAAGTCTGGGGCGATGCCGAGCAGTTGATGCAGGCGTTTCGACGCACCAATTATTCCTCGGTGATCGCCAAGCTGGCCGACAGCGACTCATTTGAAACGCTGCGCGCTGCCGTTGCCGACGACATCCGATTGCAGCTGGACGGCAAGCGCGAACAGTTGTTTTACGAGGACCAGTCGCGCGCGCTCTCCACGTTCATCTCGATTCTCGGCACCGTACTGTCGGTGATTTTTTCGGTGGGGGCCATGATTGGCGCAGCGATCACGATGTATTCAGCAGTCGCCACCCGCACCGCCGAGATCGGCACCTTGCGCGCACTCGGCTTCCGGCGCCCTTCCATTCTGGTGGCCTTTCTCGCGGAGTCCTTGCTGCTGGCAACGGTCGGTGGTGTCGCCGGCATCCTCTGCGCCACGTTCCTGCAGGCCATCACCATTTCGACGCTCAACTTCCAGTCCTTTTCCCAGCTGGCGTTCAGCTTTGTCCTCACGCCCAAGGTAGTGGTGCAGTCGCTGGTGTTTTCGCTTTTCATGGGGTTCATCGGCGGGTTCCTGCCGGCCGTCAAGGCCTCGCGCATGAAGATCGTCGACTCACTGCGCGCCGCCTAGCAGGGCTTGGCGACGCCAGCCGGCACGACGCTAAAGCGCCAGCGACACTTCCCGGTTATCGATAAGCCGGGTATTGCCAAGGCGTGCTGCGGCCAGCACAACCAGATCGCGGTCAGACGGTTGCGGGACGGTCAGGTCAGACCGCCGGCGAATGCAGACATAGTCCGGCTGCCAGCCCCGTGCAGTTAGCGCCGCCACGGCCGCCTCTTCCAACCGGGCGTAGTCCCTGTTCCCGCGGCCCAATTCCTGCCCGATGAGCGCCAGACGCAACTGCAGTTGCGGCGCCTCGGCGCGTTGCTCCTGGGTCAGATAGCGATTGCGTGATGACAGCGCCAGACCATCATCGGCCCGGATCGTTTCTGCAAACACGAGTTCCACCGGCATACAAAACTGACGCACCATGTTGGCGATCACCCGGCATTGCTGGTAGTCCTTCTTGCCGAACACCGCCACCTGTGGCCGCACCATGTTGAACAGCTTCATCACGACGGTCGCGACACCCCGAAAGTGGCCCGGTCGCACGGCACCCTCGAGCATGTGCTGGATAGCCGGCAGATCGATGACGTACTCCTGCACCTCGGGATACATGACGGATTCATCGGGGACGAACACCACGTCAACGCCGGCGGCAAGGCACTTTGCAAAATCCTCTTCCTGCGTGCGCGGATAGCGGTCGAAATCCTCCGACGGTCCGAACTGCAGGCGATTGACGAAGATCGACACCACCACGCAACTGCAACGATCACGTGCAATGCGAACCAGATCCATATGACCCGCATGCAGGTTACCCATGGTCGGCACAAAGGCAATCATCGCCTCATCGCCCAGTCTGGCGCGTAACTGCTCAATTGAACGACAGATATTCAATGGTCACCACCGCATCAAAATTGGGAAGGTCGGCAACTGCATCGGCCGCCCTCAGGCCAGACTGAAATATTCGCGACGTCCGCGCATCGCCTCAATCTGCCGGACCAGCATGCTGAAATGCTCGCGATTGTCCGCGAAATTGAAGCTGTCGCTGTTGGCAATCAGTAGCGGAGCATCGCCGTAATCGTAAAAGAACCTTGTGTAGGATTCGGAAAGTCGCATGAGGTAGTCTTCCGTGATCCCGCGTTCCATCGGCCGGGCGCGGCGCTGGATGCGCGCCATCAGGTGATCAACCGATGCCTGCAGGTAAATCACCAGGTCCGGCGCCGGCGCCTGCGGCTTCAGATGCGTATAAAGTTGGGAATACAACTGGTACTCGTTGTCATCCAGCGTCAGGCGCGCAAACAGGCGGTCCTTCTCAAGCATGTAATCCGCCACCGTACGGCGGTCGAACAGGTCGGGCTGGCGGACTTGCGCAAGCTGGTTCACGCGCTGAAACAGGAAAAACATCTGCGCGGCAAGGGCATGGCGCTTCATGTCGCGATAGAACAGCGGCAGAAAGGGGTTGGCACCCGGGTCTTCCAGCACCAGCGTGGCATCGTATTGCTCGGCAAGCAGCTTTGCCAGCGTGGACTTGCCACTGCCGATCGGTCCTTCCACAACGATGTAGCGATGCTTCATGCCGGTTCCGTGATCAGTCTGGGGCAGCTTCGGTTTCCATCCGGTGTACGCCACCGGCATCCACCTTCGCCAGCGCCTGACGAGCCGGCCCTTTGCCGGGAATGTAGACCTCCGGCGCTATTTCCAATAGCGGCACCAGCACAAACGCCCTTTCGTGCATGCGCGGATGGGGGGTGGTCAGGTTAGCCTCGTCGATGCGCCACTCATTGAAAATCAGGATATCCAGATCCAGTGTGCGGGGCCCGTTCTTTTCTGCGCGGATCCGTCCATGTGCCGACTCTATGGCGGACAGCCGGCTCAGCAGGTCATGCGGAGACAGCGTAGTCTCCAGCTTCACCACGGCGTTGACGAACGGCGGCTGGTCGAGGATGCCGACCGGCGCCGTCTGGTAAAGGGACGAAACGCTCACCAATGCGGCTTCGGGTATCTCGTCGATCTCGCGGATGGCGGAGTGCAATTGCCAGACCGGATCGCTCATGTTGCTTCCCAGTCCGACGAACACCGTCGAACGAAACCCGGTCAGGTTCGAGGCCGAGATGGTCATGGATCCGATGGTGAATGTTCACCGCCATCGCCGGCAGCGTCAGACGCCGGCCCGCCCTCTGACTTCTTTTTGCGGCGACGGCGCTTCTTCTTCTTTGGCTCATCATCCGGCAAGAGCATTGCCTCCTGCCCAGCTTCTGACGCGAACTGGAACCTCTCCCACCAAGCCGCAAGTTCAGCATCGGCATCACCGGCCTCGGCGCGCAACGCCAGAAAGTCGTAGCTGGCGCGAAACCGTGGAACGGCCAGCATCCGGAAGGCCCGCGGCTTGGAACGCTGCAAGAATCTTGGTTGGGAAATCCAGATCTCCTTGATCAGCGGATCCAGGCGGCGCGGTATGGAAAGCGTTTTGCGCTGCCGGTCCAGGGTTTCGTCCATGCCTTCATGCAACGCCTGCAGCGGACGGGTGCCCTTTGCTTCAAGCTGGGCCACCCGCTGTTTCAGGGGAAACCAGAAC
>CAYSKY010000109.1:7718-8875 GCA_964431425.1 uncultured Burkholderiales bacterium | reverse complement strand
GCACGTGGGGCAGCCGCGAAACCTATGCGGGACTTCGCAGCTAGAAGCTGGGCACCATGAAGGTCGGCAAGCATGATTCCCCCTTCAAGGACCTTGAAGGCGAAGCCGCGCCGATGTGGGGCCAGGGCGAAGCCATGGAAGTCATCATCCACAGCAAGGGTACAACCGTTGCGGCCGGCTCGACCTGGACCAACTTCCACACCCGCTACACCAACGTGGTGCAGTACGAAACACCAACCTTTGCCGATTTCCAGGTGAAGGCCGCTTACAGCACCGACGAAGTCGCTGGCGCGGCGGGAACAATCAAGAAGCCGTCCTAGTCCACGTCAGCCGCGTGGGACACGGGCAAGTACTTCCTCGGCATGGCTTATCAGGTCACCGACAACTTCAACGGCCAGGGCAAGGACCTGACCGGTGTGAAGGCAGCAGGCAGCGCGGTGTTCGGCGATTTCACGGCAGGCGCGATGTGGAGCCGCATTGACAATGACCTGGGCAAGAAGACCAACAACTGGCTGCTCGCCGGCACCTACAAGATGGGTGTCATGACGTACAAGGGCACCTACGCCAAGTCGAGTGAAACAGCGGGCGGTGCGGCCGACGGCATCAAGATGTGGGCGCTCGAGGCGGACTACTCGTTCGACAAGAACACCTCGGTCTACGCGTTCTACACCAAGATCACGAACGAGAAGAATGCTCGCGGACGGTTCGCGGCGGGCGAGAACACCTATTCGCCCATCGCCGGCAACGACCCGAGCGCATTCGCCATCGCCCTTCGCTACAACTTCTGACAATGCGGGATTTCCCGGCCGCCCCGTCGCAGACCATCGCGCCGCGGCGGCCGGGCCGGCATCTGTCGTCAAACAAGGAGCACAACACATGGTCAAGTCATTGATGAATCGCACCCTGACGGGCTTGCTGTCAGCCGCGTTCGTCCTCGCATTCGGCAGCACTGCGGCCATCGCCGACACCCGTGCAGGCCAGGAGGCGGCAGCCAAGGAAAAGGCGCTCTACGCCAGGACCATTGAAAAGTATCCGGCACCCCAGTTGCAGGATGTCAGTGGTCGCGAATACAAGGTCCTGTTCGATGCAGCCAAGGCGAACCCGGAGATGGGTGCCGCTTTCAAGGACCTGTGGGGGAAGGTGAAATCGGCTTCAGC
>CAYSKY010000109.1:3837-7708 GCA_964431425.1 uncultured Burkholderiales bacterium | reverse complement strand
CAGCCAAGCGGGGATTCACGGTCACAGAGAAGGAAAAAGACCCGCTGGCGATCGAATACTCCACCAAGGAATATTTCGACACCGCCGACCAGGCGTTGTGGAACAAGGGATTTATCGTCCGCGTCACGACGCGCTACAAGGATGGCAAGCCGGCGGCGACAGTCGCCGTAACGGTCAAGAGCGCACTGGAGGACGCACTCAAGACACTGGCGGTGCCGCTGACCGTCGTGGGCGTTGACAAGGTCAAGACCGAAGCTGAGGAAAATGTCGGCTTTGGGCCGGACGGTGTTCTGCGCGGTTATGTGGAAAAAGGTTCCACCTTCAGCGTGCCGGTGACGGCGCTCGGCAAATACACGCTTGCCGACTTCGGCAAGTTCATGCCGGAATTGCTGAAACTGGGCGTGGCCGCCGACGTTCCGCTCGTTTCCAGCAAGGCGTTCTCGTATCGGGTGCGGCCGGGTGCGGTGGTTCTGCCCGGAACCGAGCCCTGCGGCGTGTCCATGGAGGCCTGGGCCGCAACTCAGGGCGGCACGCCCTACCTGTACGACTTCTCGTTCGGCTACGGCGACCTCGATTTCTACGCGATCGCGGCCATTCATGCCGCCGGCGAGCAATTCATGACCAGGGTGATCAAGGAAGACCTCAGCCAGCTCATCGCCGCAGACAGCGGCAAATGGGGCGGGTCCAAGGTGCGCCAGATGTTCAAGCGCGCGATCCCCGCCGCCACTGCCGCTGCAGCAGTAGCAACGCCCGCCGGCCCGCCGGTCGACCCACTGGACGCCAGATATGGTGTCGCCTCGCAGCCCGCCTACGTCAAGCACTACGAAGCCGACAAGACCGGGAAGGTCATGCTAAACCCGTACCTGCAGGTCGGTTCTCGGGATTTCCCTGCGCTGATCAGCCCCAAGGGCGGACCATACAATTGGGTGATCGACGTGGACGGCAACGTGGTGGTGATGCCTGAAGCCGCGCATCCGCTGGGTCGCGTTTATGCCAAGGGTTTCTTCCGACCCGAAGACCAATCGGACCGCAAGCCAGGTACGCGCGAAAATTTCGGCCATGTTTCCGCCCTTGGCGGCGCACCCGGCCGTATCAGCGGGGAAATCCTGTTTGACGAAGGCACCAAGACTTTCGTCGTCAACAACAAGTCCGGCCGCTACTCCAAGCACAACAGTGATCGTACTCCCGAGCAGCTGGTTGCCGCCGCGCAGCTGATCCGCAACGTGGTAGATCCGGGCACGACCCCATGGGGTGACGTCGCGTACCTGTTCGCCTACGCACCGGCTGACGTTGTGGCGGGGCTGATGAAGAGCCCGAAACTTCAGTACGACGACCCGAAAAAGAAACTCCGGCCGCACATCATCGTGATGGAAGGCGCTCCATCTTCGTTCAAAGCCGGGCAGGCAACGCCGGTTGCAGCGGCGCCAGCCAAGTCGGAAAAGGCGGTCGCACCAAAGGTCGAGAAGGCTGTCGCGCCGCCGGCTGCGGAACCCGTGGCAGCACCCGCCGCCGACAAGCCCGCCAAACCGAAGAAGTCCAAGGCCGCACATAACGATGACCCGTCGTAGGCAAGCGCACCACTGTGCGACATCTGCGAATAACCTAGGAAACACACAATCATGAACATGAAACGGATTACTTTCCACGGTGCGATGCTCGCCATCGCGCTGGGTCTGGCGGTTGGATCGGTCCCGACAAATGCACAGGATCTGGTTACGCCATATGTGTCGGTGCTGAAGGGCGAAAAGAACTTCCTCACCGGCTATGACCCCGTCAACCGCGATGGCACGGTGAATGTGGTCATCGAGATTCCGGCAGGCACCACGGCCAAGTATGAAACCAACAACAAGACCGGCATGCTTGAACTGGAACAAAAGAATGGCGCCCCGCGATTCGTCCAGTATCTGGGCTACCCGGTGAACTACGGCGCGGTGCCGCGCTCGGTCATGCTGAAATCCAAAGGCGGCGATGGCGACAGCGTGGATGTCCTGGTGCTCGGACAGGCGGTACCCCGCGGTGCCGTGGTGCGCGGTCGCGCGATAGGCGTGCTCAGCCTGATCGACACCGGCGAAACCGATGACAAATTGATCGTCGCCATGGAGAACTCGCCGTTTGCCAAAATCGGCAGCATCGCCGAGCTGGATGCCAAGTTTCCGGGCGTCACAGCGATCCTCCAGACCTGGTTCACGTCCTACAAGGGGTACGGCAAGGACGGCAAGCTGATGCTTTCCTCGAGCGGCTTCAAGGACCGGGCTGCCGCGATCAAGCTCATCGGCGACGCGGTGCTGGACTACGAGACCTCGGTTGTGACCGAAGCGGACAAGCGTCCGCTCGACGAAAAAGGCAACCCGTACCTGTACCGCTGGCCGGGTGCGAAAAACCTGGGCGAATAGCCGCCCGACAGGAATGTCATCTGCAGGCAGGCTCGGAACGCAACTGCCTGCAGATGGCGGCAACCGGATGATCAACGCGGCGGATTCCATGCCGTCGCGTGAACTGGAAACTGAACGGAGAACCGTATGGGCAAGGAAATAGAGCGCAAGTATCTCGTCGACACCGCAGCGTGGGAACCACTGGATCAGGGAATCCATTTCAAACAAGGCTACCTCAGCACCGTCAAGGAGCGGGTGGTACGGGTGCGCATCGAAGGCGACATCGCCAAACTCACCATCAAAGGCGTCAATGTCGGCGTCACCCGGTCCGAGTTTGAATACGCGGTGCCGGTTGAAGACGCGGCTGTGCTGCTCGACAATCTGTGCGAGAAGCCGCTTATCGACAAACATCGCCACAAGGAAATGCACGGCGGCAAGACCTGGGAAATCGATGTATTTCACGGCGACAACGAAGGATTGGTCGTCGCGGAAATCGAACTTGCGACGGAGGACGAGAAGTTCCCGGTACCAGCCTGGGCAATCCGCGAAGTCTCCAGCGACGCGCGGTACTATAATTCCAACTTGTTGAAGCAACCCTACAAGACCTGGTCCAAGGTCTGACCTGTGAGTCGCGAAACCGAGCCAGCCATCGCATCTGAGCCCTCCCAGAACCAGCGGCTGATCGAGTTGCTCGGGATGGACAAGATGGCCTTGTCCTCCAAGGCAAGGCCGCCGCAAAGTCCTTCCGAGCGCTGGATGCGATACCTTGGGTTTCCCATCGGTATCGCGCTGTTCCTGTTGATCCTGTATCTGCCCGCGGGTGCGGGGTTGAGCGCGGCGGCACAAGCCGGCACCGCCTGCTTTGTGCTGGCGCTGGTGTGGTGGGTGACTGAGCCCTTCCCGACCTACGTCACCTCGCTGGTGCTCATGTTCCTGCTGCTCATCACCCGGGTCGCGACCGACAAAACCATCATGTACGTGCTGGGCATGGATGTGATCTGGCTGAACCTGCTGGCGTTCATCCTCAGTTCCATGCTGGTCAAGGTGCGTCTGGCCAAGCGCATGGCGCTGTGGCTGATTCTCAAGTTCGGCAAAAAGGCGTCGTCGGCGCTGCTGGCATTCCTGATCCTGCAAATGTTCCTCGCGCCACTGATTCCGGCCACGGCGGCCCGTACCGTGATGACCCTGCCGTTGATCATCGTGGTGGCGGCAATCTACGGCGCGACCGAGGAGACCAACAATAACTTCGGCCGCAACATCATGCTGCTGAACCTGTGCTGCATCTCGGTGCTCTCAGCGATGACCATGACCGGTTCTGCAGCCAACCTCATCGCGGTCGGCCTGATCCAGACCATGGCCGACCAGCGCGTTTATTACATGGACTGGGTTAAGGTCGGCACACCGCTTGCCGTCGTCACCATGCTGATCATGTGGATGGTCGGCCAGAAGTTCCTGTTCAGGATCCCGAAAGCCGAGCAGGTGCCGCAATTGCCGGGTGG
>CAYSKY010000109.1:0-3827 GCA_964431425.1 uncultured Burkholderiales bacterium | reverse complement strand
AAACAGTATTGCGATCTGGGACCGCTCAGCCGCGATGAAAAGAAAGCCATCGCCATCTTTTCACTGGTGCTGGCGTTGTGGATGACGGACGTGTTCCATATGCGCTGGTTTGGCGTGGAGATCAGTGCGCCTTTTGCAGCACTGCTAGGCGCGGTCATCGTCCTACTGCCGCGCTACGGCGTACTGCAGTGGTCGGAAGCCGAGATTCCCTGGCACCTGCTGATCTTCAGCGCCGGTGCCTATGCCGGCGGCCTGGCGCTGGATGACACCGGAGCGGCGGCCTGGGGCGTCAAGGCGCTGTTTGGCAGCATGAACCTCAAGGGTGTGCCCTTCGGCGTTGCCTACACGATCATCATCGCGGTCATGATGTACAGCCATCTGCTGACCACCTCAAAAACGGTGCGGACCATCATCATGCTGCCCATCATCATCACCCTCGCCAAAGCGCTGGGATGGAACCCGATTTCGCTGGCGCTGCCGGCCGCACTGTGCATCGACTGGGTGGTGGGCCTGCCGATCAGTGGCAAGCCCAACGTCATCATGTTTTCGACCAACCAGTACTCGGTAATCGACAATTTCAAGTACGGCATCGTCACCTGCACGATCGGGGTGCTGCTGCTGGTGCTGTTCGCCTTCACCTGGTTTCCTTGGATCGGCCTGACGCCGAATTTCTGGGCGGTGGCACCATGAAAAGAATTCTTGCCTTTGCATTGATGGCTTGCGCGTTCGGCAGTGCAAATGCCCTTGAGATCAAGGCCTATGACACAAGGCTGGATGTTGCGCCGGATGGCCTCGCGCAGGCTGACGCGACCCTGCAACTGGCAGGCTGCGAGGCCGGTCGTTTCAAGCTGCCCACCGGCTTCACCGGCATCGAAAACCTGCAGGTCAAGGATGCACCGGCAGGCGTTGCACTGAAGCTGGTCGCATCCAAAGAGCAATCCACGTTCGAGGTTGAACTCCCCGACAATGTTCCGGGCGAGGCGAAGATCAGCTTTGCCTTCCAGGTGCCGGGTGTGCTTTACGAACCAAAGCCGGAGGAAGGGCAAAAGTCCACCTTCCCCGCGGGCACCCGCCTGCTGCGCCATGCGTTCGTGAATACGCAATCGACCGCGATTTCAAAATACAGCGTGCAGGTCCGCCTGCCGCAGGAGACACTGGTTCACGCCATCCGTGAACAACTGCCCAAAAACAAGCGCAAGGAGTTCACCCCGCGCGTGGAACTGAACCGCTTTGATGGCTTGCAAGGGGCACGTCTGCAAATGGCCGGCCTCAAGCAGGGCGACCGCACTTCCATGGAACTGGAAGTTGTCCCGGAGGGCCGTTCGTTCGGCTGGCTTCTGGGCGGCCTGGTGCTTTGCATCGGCTATCTGGTCACATTTCGCGATCTGGTCACCGGAAAAAACCACTGAACCGCGTGGCCCGGCGCCGGTGAAAGGCCGGCAGAGGCCTTTCGCGCATCGCGTACCCGCATGGCGTTTCCGCAAAGGGCTTGGCGTACAATTCGGCGCTACCTTGAGGACGGCGCGGCCGTCCGTTTCGACCAGGACACGCCGCAATGGCCACCTATGCCATCGGAGATTTGCAGGGCTGCTTTCTGACCCTGCAAGCATTGCTGAAAAGAATCTCGTTCAGTCCCGCCCACGACCGGCTTTGGTTTGTCGGCGACCTCGTCAACCGCGGACAAGGCTCCCTCGAATGCCTGCGTTTCATCGCCGACCTCGGTGATTGCGCCACGGTGGTGCTGGGCAACCACGACCTGAACCTGCTGGCACGTGCTGAAGGCTTTGGCCGCGCCGGGCGCCACGACACACTGGAGCAGGTGCTTGACGCGCCGGACTGCGATGACCTGATGCGCTGGCTGCGAGGCTGCCGCCTGATGCACGTGGAAGACGACTTTGTGATGGTCCATGCCGGCTTGTTGCCGCAGTGGAGCCTGAAGCAGGCAAAAGGTCTGGCAAAAGACATTGCGAAAGCCCTGCAGGGGCCCGGCTATCGAGACCTCCTCAGGGACATGTACGGCAACAAGCCCGACGCCTGGGACGACGACCTGACCGGAATAGACCGGTACCGCGTCACCATCAACGCCATGACCCGCATGCGTGTGATCGAAGCAGACGGCCGCATGAACCTGAAATTCGCCGGCGAGCCCGCCGACCGCCCCGCCAACACCCAGCCCTGGTTCACGCAGCGCCACACATCCCTCGCGGGCAAGACGCTCATTGCCGGCCACTGGTCGGCGTTGGGCTATTTCGCGGCGCCGGGCTTTTTCGGGTTGGACAGCGGATGTATCTGGGGGAAGGAACTCACCGCCTTGCGGCTCGAGGATCGCACCGTGATCCAGGTGCCGTGTGCGGAGTTGGTGGTGCCGGAGGGTTGGGACTGATCGTACGGTTGCTATAACAGTGCCGCGCCGTGCTGCCAAATAAGAATGCGACCCGGCAAAGTCCAGCTTTGGCGCGGCGTTTGGGGAAAAAGTGGCTGGAAAGGCTCGCCAAATGGCGGTCTACGACGAAATCTGCTGGGAAAATTAATGCCCACTAGACAAATCGCGGCTGAATCTTCTCTTTGTCGTATCCTGCAGCCAAATTCACTTTTATAGGCGCGGCAAAGCTCAATCCGGCGCCGCCAAGTAGAGCTTTTGCTTCACTGAGAGGCACGCAAGTTCTCGCGGATCAGTCACAGTCTCTTCAACTTTGTTGGGATCACGGTAGGCAAACTTCCTTCCGTCGAACAGGGTCTGCTTCGGTGCGTTGGACAAATCAATAACATACGGTCGTGAACTCTCGTTTGCACCTGTGTCAAGGGTCAACGCTTGGGTAACGCTAAGCTTCAACGTCTCATCCCTGCGCTCAAGCTGACTCCGCCACTTTTCAGGAGTCCGTGTCATGTTCGAGCGAAATTTTTGAATTGGCAACTCGTCCAAAGAGGCCCACTGCCAGTGGCCACGTTGATAACGAAAAAGCTGGTACGGTGGATCCGGACAGCTCATACGCTCAAACCCGGTGAATTGCGGAGCTAGCACGAGATATGGTGTCCCCTTGTCGAGGGCGAGGAGAATAGTCTGCAAATAGCGGCTTCCCTCATAACGAACCGTCTCACCCGTTTCCGGATGGGCAAACTCCAGCCAGTAGTCGGACTCCGTTGAGGGCGAAAAAGGTACGGACGCACCCCTGAATTCTTGGCTGCGCGACACTACAAGTACGCGCCCGTCCGGAAGTTTTACTTCCTCCCGCCATCTCAAATCACGACCGAAAAACAATGTTGGATTTGTCAAAATTGCAGCGCCACAGACGACGAACAAGCTTGCAATCGCGTAGCCAATCTTCATGGCTGTTGCCCGCTGGAAAGGTGTGCTGCTCGCATTCCCTGGATTTTCAATTGCCACGGCAATTCCCCAAGCAGGTCGTTGACCTTGTGTTTCAAACTGGTATGCAACTCGCTTGCCTAGAATTGCGGCCATTGGTCGCGCTGCACAGGCCCAAAAGAAAGGGTCCTCCTTTTCACCACCAAAACAAGGCTTCGCCCCCTCCTAGACTATAATTTATGGCTTAGCAAATCACCAAAAAAGAAACCCGAAGAATCATGGAAGCCGATCAGATCAACGCCATCTCCAACAATCTCACCGACTTGACCACCCGCACGGTCGAGTTGCGGAGGTATCTTTGACTTCGACATCAAGTCGGAGCGTCTCGAGGAAGTCAACCGCCTGACGGAAGACCCGGCTGTCTGGAACGACAGCAAGCGCGCGCAGGAACTGGGCAAGGAAAAGCGTGCGCTGGATGAAGTGGTCAGCACCATCTCGCTGCTGACCCAGAGCCTGAAGGACC
>CAYSKY010000108.1:1151-8970 GCA_964431425.1 uncultured Burkholderiales bacterium | reverse complement strand
GGTGCTCGTTTCCGGTCCGACCAACGGCGCGACGCTGACCAATGCAACCTCACAGCAGGCCACGCTTACCGCAACGCTGGACGGGAGCTATGTGGTGCAGTTGACCGTGAGCAGCGGCAACACGCTTAGTGCACCTGTACAAACCACGATTGTGGTGAACAACGCACTGAGCCCTGCCCCCAGCGCCATCCGCTTCAGTGACATCAAGACGGTACTGCAATCCACCACCGCCGGATGTACCAACTCGGGCTGCCACTCCAGCGGCGGACCGATTTCCGCGCCCGTGTTCTACACCAACTATGACCGCAACGGTGACGGTGTAATCAATGCCACCGATGACGCGTGGTTCTACGCCGAAGTTCGCAGCCGCATCAACTTCACTGACGTCGTGGCAAGCCCCCTGCTTCGGAAACCGTCCAACAACCACCACAACGGCCTGTTGCGACCGGGATTCAACACCGCAACAGCGCCGGGACAGGCTGAGCGCGCCAGCTACGACCTCTTCCTCAACTGGATTCTCAGCGGCGCTCCGCAGTAACGCAGAATCAAAGCCTGAAATAAAAACGGCGGACTGATATCCGCCGTTTTTATTTGTATTGCACTGCGAATCAGTAGTTGCGACGTGGTGCGGTGTAGGCGTCCTTGCCGAACACAAACGGGACGGTGCGCCCCACGAGGGTTTCGATCATGGCCAGTTCCAGGTCCGTATGGTTCACAAACGGCGCATTGCGGATATTGTTGCCCGCGCCTCCGTTGTTCGTAATATAGAGAGGCCGGTCATGCTGGGTGGCCATCACAGTTGTCTTGCTCATCGGATCAGCGCTGGACTCAACTTCAGTGACACCGTAGCAGGTACAGAAATAGCTCTGCTCCGGGTCGGCTTCAATGTAGAAACCGGTTCCACGAATGCCGACGGTCGCCGTGGGCGTCCGCACGCGCATCGGCTGGTTGCGCGAAACCGAAAGCAGCGCCCCGGTCAGCATGCGCAGGCCGGAAACAATCAGGGACTCCTGTTTCTTCTCGGCTTCAATAATCACGTTGCTGCCACCGCGCAGCACCATGGCCTGGGTGTTGACCACAAAAACCAGTTCGCTGTCCTTGGCGGTTTTTACCGTATCGCCTGGCTTGATGACTGTCTGCAGATTGGCCGGCTTGTCGTTCACCGTTGCCGAACCGGCGATGCGATAGATCGACTGGCCCTGCGGAAGGCGTGCCGGGCGGCTGCCGAAAATATTGGCGACCTGCGCGTTGGCACCGGGAATGCCCGCCCCCAACACACCGGCTGAAAGCGCCTGGATAAGTAACCGACGCCGCGGGTCGTCCGCGTCTTTCAAGAAATTCATGAGCGATGTCTCCTGTTGAGATGTCCCGCGGGCGGCTTCAAAGCCAAGGCGGATGCGAGGCGATACTAACATGGGCCACCAAAGGATTCAGCAAAGAATCGCACACAGGGAACCGGCTCTTCCCAGCAAAAATGGCCGAAACCCCAGCATTGGTGCGGCTTTCCAGCCACTATTGCCCTGGGATCGGCCACAGTCCTTGTGCATGAGCCATCGGCAGCCGCGGCACCTCCCCTGACCACGGTACCCGTAACCGCGTGTGCGGACAGCGCCCGAAAGCTTTGCGGTAAACTCGACCGGTATTCCGCGCCACAAACCACACCCTGCTGTTGAGCTATTGCAAAAGAGGAGGCCGGTCGATGTGGATGGACACGACGCGCCAGGCGAATACGCACACCACAATAACCAGCAACGTGCGAGGATCGACCCATGGATAAGCTGAAGGCAATCTGGACCCGCTATTTCTCGTCGATCAATGCGGTCATCCGCGCCGGTCTGGGATTGGCCATTGTGCTGCTTTTTGTCGCCTACTATGTCATCGCCTATGGATTTGATGACCGCGGCAAAGGCGCAATCACGTTTCTCCAGCGCCTTGAAGAGCAGGCATATGACATCCGGCTGCGGGCGACCATGCCGGAAAAAATGGATCCGCGCATCGTCATCATCGATATCGATGAAAAGACGCTTGCTGCCGAGGGCCGTTGGCCGCTTTCGCGGGATCGCTGGGTGTTGTTGCTCACACAGTTGTTCGACAACTACAAAGCCAAGGTAGTGGGCTTTGACGTGCTGTTTACCGAGAACGACACCAGCTCCGGCCTCGACAAGCTGGAGAGCCTTGCAAAGGGCCCACTGAAATCGAGCGCCGAGTTTCAGGAGCGGCTGAACGAGTTGCGCCCGCAGCTCGACTACGACGCCCAGTTTGCCGAAACCATGAAGAAGTACCCGGTGGTACTGGCATTTGCCCCCAGTAACGACCGCGCCGGCGGCAGCCAGGAGGCGCTGCAACTGGGCGTACTGCCCCCCCCCACGTTCACGGCAGAAGCGATCAAGAAACCGATCGTGGCGCTGGAAATTTCCGGCTACAGCGGCAACCTGCCCGCCCTTCAATCCAGCGCTGCGGCCACGGGCCATATCCAGCCCCTGATCGACTTCGACGGTGTTCTGCGCCGCATTCCACTGTTCATCAAGTTCAAGGACGGCTATTACGAATCCCTGGCGCTCGCCACCTATCGCACCTACCTGGACAACGAGCCGGTCAAGATTGTTTTGCGCGAAGACGAAGGCGACCGCCGGCCGAAACTGAAACACGCCCAGGTTCGGAACAGCATTATCCCGATTGATGCATTCGGGGCGACGTTCATTCCGTTCCGCGGCAACAGCCCCATGTATCGCTACGTGTCCGGTACCGATGTGATGCGCGGGAAACTGGCCAAGGGTGAACTCGAGGGCAAGATCGCACTGGTCGGCAGCACGGCGCAGGGGCTGTTCGATCTGCGTAATACCCCCGTGGGCGAGACCTATCCCGGGGTGGAGACCCACGCCAACATGATTTCCGGGTTCCTCGACAATGCGATCAAGCAACGCCCGCGTTACGAGATTGCCATCAGCTGTTACATCATCCTGTTCCTCGGCATTCCCCTCGCGCTCGCGCTCGTCAAGCTCAATCCCATCTGGGCGACGGTCACCACGGTGACGACAGCGGCTGTCTACGTGGCCTTCGATCTTTACTGGTGGTCGTCAAACTATGTTCTGCCGCTGGCGATGCCGCTGCTCATGATTTCCATGCTGTACCTGTTGAACATGACCTACGGCTTTTTCATTGAAGCCCGCACCAAGCGCCAGATCACGGGCATTTTCGGCACCTACGTGCCGAAAGAGCTGGTGGCGGAAATGGCGGAAAATCCGGACGCCTACACCACCAAGGGTGAAAGCCGTGACATGACGGTACTGTTTTCGGACGTGCGCAACTTCACCACCATTTCCGAAGGTCTGTCGGCGACGGAATTGACCGCCATGATGAACGCCTACCTGACCGAGATGACGGACACCATCCAGCAGGATCGCGGCACCATCGACAAGTACATCGGTGACGCCATCATGGCCTTCTGGGGCGCGCCGCTGAAGGACGAAAAACATGCGGAACATGCGCTTCATTCCGCACTGGCCATGCAGAAGAAAATTAAGGATATTGCGCCGGATTTCATCAAGCGCGGCTGGCCGAAGCTGGAGATCGGCGTTGGCCTTAATTGCGGAGTCATGAACGTCGGCGACATGGGATCAACATTCCGCCGCGCTTACACCGTGATGGGAGACGCCGTAAACCTGGCATCGCGCCTTGAAGGTCTTACCAAGGAATACGGCGTGGGAATCCTGGTTTCCGAAAACATCGTCAAGGCGGTTGACTCCGTGATCTACCGTGAGTTGGACCGCGTCCGCGTCAAGGGAAAACTGGAACCCATTTCCATCTATGAACCCGTCGGTTTGCGGGGCCAGGTTGTTGAGCAGGTGATGGATGAGATCGACCGCTTTCATCGCGCGCTCGACAAGTTCCGCGAGCAGAAGTGGGACGACGCCGAGCAGATTCTGGTCAAGCTTGCCCACGCGGATCCCAACCGCAAGGTGTACCAGGTCTATGTGGATCGCGTGATGAAGCTACGGCACGCCCCGCCCGGCAAGAACTGGGATGGTGTGTTTACATTTACCACCAAATAGACCCGCCCGGCACCGCCGGATTCCCGGCCGGATGCGCCGGCCGGGAGACGGCGCCTTCATGATCACCTATCCGTATGAGTCCCCGCCTGCTGCGGGACAGTCAATCGAAGTGGCGACCGGTGTTTTCTGGATCCGGATGCCGCTTCCATTCAAGCTTGACCACATCAATCTGTGGCTGCTGAAGGACGATGATGAGGACGGTCCGGGATGGACGATTGTCGATACCGGTTTCAGCAGCGAGGCCACCCACGCATTGTGGCAGCAGCATTTTGACACCACTCTGCGGGGTGCGCGGGTCAAAAGAATCATCGTCACCCACTACCATCCCGATCACGTCGGGTGTGCCGCATGGTTGCATGCCAGGACAGGCGCGCCGGTATGGATGACCGCGGCCGAATTCCTTTCGGCACACGCGGCCGCGGGAGACTTTGCTGGCTTCGACCGGAATAATACGGCCGCCTTGTTCGTGCGACACGGCCTTGCCAAGGTACGCCCGGGTTTCGCCGCCTCCCAGGATGCACGTGCAGGCGCTTTCAAACGTGGCGTGCCATCGGTACCCTCGCAGTACGTGCGCATCATGGACAATGACCAGATCCTGATTGGCGACCGGCGTTGGCATGTCAAGACCGTCCATGGTCACGCCCCCGAACATGCGACCCTGTTCAGCCCGGATGATGCGATCCTGATTTCAGGAGACCAGGTGCTGCCGCGCATTACCACCAATGTCGGTGTTTGGGGCAACCAACCGGAGGCCAATCCGCTAAAGCTGTTCCTGGATGGCATGCATCACTTTGATTCGCTGCCAGCGCGCTGCCTCGTCCTGCCATCGCACGACCGGGTTTTTTCGGGCCTGCATGCAAGGGTGACGGACCTCCGCGAGCATCACCAACGGCGGTTGTCAGAACTCGAGCAGGTACTCGACAAGCCCAGGTGTGCTGCGGAAATACTGGGCGTGCTTTTCAAGCGAGAACTGGACGACCACCAGCTGATTTTCGCGATTGGCGAGGCGATCGCCCATTTGCACTTTCTTTGGTACAGCGGCAGGGCGATTCGAACCGTGGCCGCTGACAATGTGGTTTATTTCGCTCGCTCGGAGCCAAAGATGTGACGTTGGGTGCGGCGGCGCGCTCAGACCGGCGCCGCCTCAACCGCACCGGTTGCGACAGGTAGCGTGACCGTAAACGTAGTCCCGCGCGGCCCCTCTGCATCACCGGTTGTCCGGCTGGCAACCTCAACCGCGCCACCGTGCCGCTCCGCGACCGTTCTGACAAACACCAGACCGAGCCCGATACCCGCTTCTTCAGGTTGACCTTCCGCACGCAGGCGCACAAAGCGCATGAACAGGCGTGACAGGTCCTCCTCCGCGATGCCATATCCCTGATCCGCAAACCGGACCTGCCAGCGCCCGCCAGACTTGATGACTGAACAAATGATGGTCGTTTCCGGCGGGCTGTACTTGATGGCATTGGACAGCAGATTCAGGAACGCCCGCGTCAATAGATCGCGATCACCGCGAACGAGCGCCTCTGTATGGGTGTCCTCGTTCTCTATCCGGATGCGCTTGGCACTGGCGGCCGCCCAGGTCTCGTCAACCGCGTCCTGCAACAGCTCCGACAGGTCCAGGTCTTCAAAATCCGCCGCCGAGACCCGCTCCGCCCGCGCAAGCCGCAGGAAGTCATCCGCCAGGTTCAAGGTTCGCCGCGCATACCGACCGATGCGTGCCGTGAGAACTTCGGGCGGAATGCTCTGCGGATCATCGGCGTACATTTCCAGCAACGTCAGAATCGAGGCCTGCGGAGAACGCATGTCGTGCGACAGAAAGCGCAGCGCTTCGTCGCGCGCCCGTTCGGTCTCCCTCAGCGGTGTTACGTCCACCAGCGTAACAATGGAACCGGTCTGCGGCCCGCGGAAGGAAAACAAAGGTGCAATCTGCAGCAGGTATTCATGCTCCCGCGGCCCCTTCACCTCGTAAGTTACCGCGCGTGTCTCCTCGTAAGCGTCCATCCATGCATGCCGCCAACTGCTGATGCCAGGTGCCGAAAACTTTGCAAGCAACTCAACCACGTCGCGCCCTTCCAACGGTGTGTCAGGGGTACGCTGCCGCGCAGGATTCATTGAGGTCCGGCGCGCCTGAAACAAGCGGTCGGCACTGGAGTTGGCCAGCAAGATACGCCCGTCCGGATTGGTCACCAGTGCTGACTCGGGCAGGCTTTCCAGGCTGTCGGCGATCAGACGGTTCAGACTGCGCAGGCGCTGTGCGGCAACCTGCACGGCCGCAATGCGATTTTCAATCACATCCGGAACAAAGGTCCGGGCCAATGGATTGGTGGCAATCACCAGCGCGCTCTCGATCGGCACGATGGTGGGCTCCCGCTCAAGCCGCGCCAGTTCCGCATCCAGGAAGCGTTGCGTTGCCTCAAGTTTCCGCCAGCTCCAGATTGGGTAGGCGCTGGCGACGGCGAGCATGGCAGTGGACGGTGACCACCACACATGCAACCACTTGAACATAACTCCCGCGACAAGCGCGCTCGCCAAGATGGCCGCAATGGTGACAAAGAAAGACTGGCGCGGTGTCAGCCACAGGAACGTCAGCATGAGCAATGCGACCAGCCCTGCGGAAACCAACGCACCGGAGACAGGGGAGGCGCTCCGCACATCGAAGCCTTCGCGCAGACCCTGCAGAACGTTGGCATGCACTTCGATACCGGGCATCGCTCCCAAGCCGCCGGCTGGTGTGGGGTACTGGTCTGCAAGTGAAGCCGCCGTGGCGCCCACGAGGACGATCTTTCCGCGCAAGTCCTGCACGCCCGCGTCGCCGCGCAGCACGTCGATGTAGGGAACGGTCTTGAAGTGACCGGGCGGCCCCGCAAATGGAACCGTGTAGAAATGGTCAGAAACCCAGTCACGGCTGAAGGTGTGACGGCGCGGGTTGGCCTGCCCCGGCAACTTCCGGTCCGCGCGCCATTTTTCCGTCTCCACCAGCTTTAGAACGGCGACCGCAAAAGTGTCATGCCGGGCGGCACCAAACCCGGCCCGCAACGGCACTTCCCTCAGTACGCCGTCATCATCGAGTTGCAGACTGATTTGCGCAAGGCTGGCCGCACGGCTAGCGATAGTGGGCACGGGAGGCAGTTCGCCGGACGGCCTCCCCTCGAACACGTCCGCAATAATGGGCAGAATCACCCTGCCATTCCGGCCGATGGCATCCGCCAGCACCTGGTCGGCCGCCGGATCAGCCTTGTCGGGTTCACTGAGAATAATATCCAGAACCACAGCGCGCGCGCCCAGCTCGGAAAGCCGGTTCACCAATGTCGCATGGATGCTTCGCCGCCACGGCCAGCGGCCGACTTGCTTGAGACTTTCTTCATCGATTCCGACAATGACGATATCCTGCGTTGCAGGGCGCTGCAGCAACAGGAGCGCGCGATCGTACATTGTCTGATCAATCCGTCCCAGCCAATTTCCGCTGGCGGCTGCGGCGACCAGTGCGAATAGAGCGACGAGGATCAGCATCCACTCGCGAATGACGGGATGGCGAAGCGTGCCCGACAGGTTCATTTCAACACAGCCGCATTATTTTCTGGGTCATGCGCAATGAGGGCTGCGGCGTTTACATGCCTTGTTTGAATTGTGCCGTTCGGGTTCACGCATGAAAACTCACCGGAGGTGTCCGTACGGCCGCCTTCCGGCTGCAAGCCCGTCGCTATCCGGCCGTCACTTTTTCGAGGCGGTAGCCGAAATTGTAGATGGGTGTGAGCCTCAGGCCG
>CAYSKY010000108.1:0-1141 GCA_964431425.1 uncultured Burkholderiales bacterium | reverse complement strand
CAAACTCAAGCTTTTTGCGTACCCGACTGACATGGGTATCCACTGTTCTCGACTGAACGTCGGCCGCGCGGCCCCAGACACTTTCCGAAATGTGGCCGCGTGAAAGCAGGCGGCCAAGATTCCTGAACAGGAAAAGCGTCAACTCATATTCCTTGTCGGTCATTTCCAGAACCGCACCATTGAGCCTGACAATCCGGTTGGCGAGATCGATGGAGTACGGCGCCATCTCCATGGTGGTGGCCTCGGCAGCCTTGGGGCGCACCCGGCGCAGCAACGCTTCGACGCGCGCCAGCAATTCCATGCGGCGCACCGGCTTGATCATGTAATCGTCCGCCCCGGCCGCCAGAGCTGCGACGATATCCTCCTCGGAGTCGCGACTGGTTGCAAACAGCACCGGTACTGTCGACTGCTGCTTTTCCCGCAACCAGCGCAATACTTCCTCTCCGGATAAATCCGGCACATGCCAGTCAAGCAGGAAGAGGTCAAAACTCTCCCGCGCCGCCTCGCGGACGATGGCTTTTCCCGAGGTGAACGCATGAACGGTGTGGCCGCCCCCTTCCAGCCATTGCTGCAACGCCGCCGCAACGGCGACATCGTCTTCCAACATGGCGATTCGCACTTTGCCCCCCGGTCAAAAGTTAACCTATCGTATTGTAATAGCTATGCGTTGCTTGGTGGCTTGCAAGCCGACGATTCAAACAAGCGCCGACATTGCGTTTCCCAGGCCGGCCACGGTCATGGGGTACATGCGGTCTTCCATCAGTTCGCGGGTAATTTTGAGCGACTGCGTCCACTCCCAGTGGGCTTCGGGGGTCGGATTAATCCACACCGATCGTCGATAGTGGTTTGTCAGCCTCTTGAGCCAAGCTGCACCCGGTTCCTCGTTCCAGTGCTCCACACTGCCGCCCGGTTGCAGGATTTCATACGGGCTCATCGTCGCATCCCCCACGATGATGACCTTGTAGTCGGGGCCGTATTTGTGCAGCACGTCGTACGTCGGCACTTTCTCGGCATGCCGCAGGCGATTATTGCGCCACGCGCCTTCGTAAATAAAGTTATGAAAGTAAAAGTATTCAAGCCGCTTGAATTCGCTCTTACACGCTGAAAACAGTTCCTCGCAACGGTGCACATAGTCATCCAT
>CAYSKY010000107.1:0-8988 GCA_964431425.1 uncultured Burkholderiales bacterium | reverse complement strand
GCCCTGCGCCCTGCGCGTTCGTTGCGGTGACAGTGCAGTTCACCGGCGAACCGTTGGCAAGGCCCGTGACGTTGATCGGCGAACTTGTGCCGGCGGCGCTGACGGCACCGCAGGTTGCGGTATAGCCGGTGACAGGCGATCCGCCATCGCCGACCGGGGGCGTGAACAGGACGAACGCCTGGGCGTCACCGGCAACTGCCGACACGCCGGCGGGCGCGCCTGGCGCGGTGGCGAAATCGTTGTCGACAATGGTGATGGTCATGACGGTGGTCGCGCCCAGCGTGGCGCCGGTGGCGGCGGACAGCGTGATGGAAAAGGTCTCGTTTCCTTCGATAAGGGCGTCCTCGATGATGGGGACGATGAAGGTCTTGGGGGCGCTGTCGCCCGCCGCCCAGGTCACCGTGTCGAATTGCGTCGCGTAATCGACGTTGCCGGTGGCCGTGATGCCGGCGGTGCCGATGTCCACCGTGGCCGGGCCGTCGCTGCCGTTGATGCGCGACACCGTGACGACCAGATTGCCGGCGCCCTCACTGATCGAAGCGGTCGCGGCGGTGAACTGCAGTGTGCCGGGGACCACCGGCACGACAACACAATTGCCGCCGACCGCGCCGCTGCCGTTGAGGCCGAAGGTGACACTCGCAGTGCAGGCCGGGACGATCTGGAAGGTGGCTGCGTTGCCGTTGCCCAGTGTCACCGGCGCCATCGGCGAGCCGCCGATACCGGTTGGATACAGCGGCGGCTGGAATGAAAAGTCTGTGTTCAATTCCGCATACGGCCCGACGCTCGAAGCGCCGATGAAATTGGACTGCACCGCCTCCGCATGCAGCGTGTAGGTACCCGCAGGCAGCAGGATGCGGAAGAAGCCGGTGTTCAGTTTCTGGTAATCCGAGATCACGCTGTACAGCTTGCCAGTGGTGGTTTCGGCGGCCCAGATGTTGGCGCCGCGCACCGGCGTCACGCCGTCCTGGTTCACAAACGTCCCCGTGATCTGGCCGTACACCGTGCTCAGGCTTGGGTCGGGATACAACAGGCTGACCGAGGCCACGTCGTCTTCATGCAGCGTCACCGAGCCACGATTGGCGATGGGATACATCAGCGGGTAGCCGGTGGTCGATGAAATGCCCTGCGAGTTGTCCAGCTGCGTGTGATCGAGGCCCATCAGATGGCCGATCTCGTGTGCGAACACCACGCCCAGCGTGGTATCCGTGACCGGCCGGAAGCCGCTGACCACGGCGACGCCCTCCGTGTACTGACAGTTGGAAAAACGCGCCGTGGCGAAACCCAGCAGATTATTTTTGGCACCTGCGCCAAAAATCGCATCCAGGATGGACCCGTCGGTGTCGTAAATAACGGGGTTGAGACCATCCGAGGTGTTGGCGTTGGTGTTGGGGTAGTAGCTGCTGAAATTGGCCACCGTGATATCCACCGGCATGTCCTGGCCCCGGCCGATCACCACCGAGGATGTAGTGACGTTGGTCCAGATCGACACCGCGCTGGTGACGAAGGCATCGGCCTGCGCCTTGCTGCGCGAGCCCAGTGTGCCCTGGTCGTAATTGAGGTTGATGGTGCCCGTGCCCGGAAATTTGATTGGCGCGCCGTTACCGCATACCTGCTGCGGACCGCCGGCCTGCGCCAAGCCTGCCGCCATAGCCAGCACCAGGCACGCCAGCGCTTTCAACACGCGACTCATTCGCGCTGCCGCGCCTGCGAACGCGCCATGTCCTTGAACGCTTCAAGGCGTAACTGCCGGACGGGTGCGCCGCCGGCGGGCATACCGACCTGCGGCATGCGTGCCGTGAGCTCCCGGAAATCCGCGCCGGTCGCGATCGATTTGCCGGCCGGTCCGTCCTGCACGGCAAACTTGCCCTGCGTGAGACCCACCGGGCTTGAGAACCCGAGCGACGAGACGCCGGCGAGGAATACCACATACTCCTGCCCGACCACAAAGCGCGGCACACCGTGGACGATCATCCCGGAATCACCACCGTCCAGCGTGCCGCCGATCTGCTTGATCTCATGGACGGCAGCCACGTTGCCCTTGAGGGCATCGCGCACCGCAAACGTGGTGTAGGTGACGATGAAATTGGTGGCGGTGTCGCGCTCGGTGCGGTTGGCGATACAGGTGCCGTGAAAGGCAACGGCCGAGGTGTCGATAATTTCATCGAGCAGCATGGGCCGCACGGTGGCCGCACTCACGCCGGCCACAAGGCCGAGCGCCAATACCCAACCCGCAAGGATTTTTTTGATCACGTGACCTCCCGCCACGAAAGAACACAGCGTAGCGCCGCGCGCATCGCGTGTCGCCTCAAGCCGTCAGCCGTACAGCGTTTACGGACGGACGGGAGCGGCACAACACGCTGGCCGTGCGAGCGGTGTGCTTTGCAGGACCAACGGTCAGCCGGCCGCTACTCCGGCTTGATGTTGCCGTCCTTGATCACTTTGGCCCACTTGGCGATCTCGGTGCGGACGGTGACGGCCAGTGCTTCGCTGGAACTGCCGGCTACATCAATACCCTGTTCGGCGAGCTTGTCGCGCACCTCGGGCATTTGCAGCACTGCGTTCACTTCGCGGTTGAGGTAGGCAATGATGTCGGCGGGAGTGCCAGTGGGTGCGAACAGCGCGTAGGGCGCCACGGCTTCGAAGCCGGGCAACGCGGCCTCCGCCACCGTGGGTACATCCGGCAACACCGGCGATCGTTTGGCCGAGGTCACGGCCAGCACCCGCAGCTTGCCGGACTTGATATGCGGCAGGTGCGGCGGCATGGAATCCAGCGACATCGATATGCGACCATCGATGAGATCCGGCAGGAACAGGGCGGTGCCTTTGTAGGGCACGTGCACGATGTCGATACCCGCCATCTGCTTGAACATCTCGCCGGTGAGGTGGATGAGTGCGCCGGTGCCGGATGAGGCAAAATTCAGTTTGCCCGGATTGGCTTTGGCGTAGGCGATCAGTTCCGGCACGGTCTTGGCAGGAAGGCTGTTGGTGACGACCAGCACGCTGGGCACATGCCCCACCATGGAAATCGGCGCGAGGTCGCGGCGAAAGTCATAGGCGAGCTTGCTGTAGTAGGTCACCGAGATGGCGTGCGAGGCGACCGACCCCATCAGCAGCGTGTAGCCGTCGGGCGCTGACTTGGCGGCCGCTTCCGCGCCAATGTTGGCGCCCGCGCCGGGCTTGTTGTCCACAATCACCGTCTGGCCGATGCGGCCGCCGAGCTTATCCGCCACCACGCGCGTGAGAATGTCGGTGGCACCGCCCGCGGGGAAAGGCACGATGATATGTACCGGTTTGGCGGGATAGCCGGCGGGTTTGGCGGCGGATTGGGCCGCTGCAAACGGCGCCGCTACCAACGCGATCAGGAACAATGCTCCGGAGAATAGCTGGCGCAAGAAACTGGCATGCATGGGTGGCCCCTTTGTGTTGCCGCGAATGTCGCGGCGAATGCGGACCAGTCTAGCCCGAACATATCGATACGGCCAGCGTACCAGCACATCACAGTCAACCACCAGCACTGGTGCGCCTCTCAGGCCATATTTGCCCGGTGAACCGCGCCAATGCTGGAGTTTGTGGCTCCCGTATTAAGCGCGGCCCGTGGAGCGCAACGCACCAGCGATTGCAACAGTAGTCAGCGACGCACCTCGCCCACCTTGTAGCCCGGCTGTGGCTCCAGCTTCACATCGGCCGCCGCCTTGAGTCGATCGCGAAAGGCTTCGATCTCGGTGCCAAGTTGCGGAATCAGCTGGTCCACGGCTTTCTGGTAACCCTCGATCTGCGCAGCGCGGGCGCGTTCGCTGTAACTGGCCCAGTTCGACCCGCCATTGATCTGGCTGGTGCCTGGTGCCCGGAACAACAGCTTGCGGCTGGCCACGTCAAACACGGATATGTCGAGCATGGTTTTGATATCAAACTCGTTGCCGTTCACCACATACGCCCCGACGATGGTCCAGTACAGAAACGCCAGCGAGTTGGTGTCGGTGAAATGTACCTGGTCATACGACACCATGGCCATGATATCGACATTGAACATGCGCGATACCTGACTCATGTTGTCGAACCCGCCGCCCGCGCGCAGGTACTGTGTGGGAATGATCTCGATGGTGCCGACGTACGGCTGACGTGCAAAGGCCGCTTTGGTGCGCTCCAGTAGTTTTATTTTTTCGGTTTCCGGCAGCGACCGCGCCTTGGCGTCTGCCGGCACGAACGCGAGGCCCACACGCACCGGCGGGCGCAGCAACGCAACGCCCGGCTCCATACGCGGAGCCACCGCCGCAGCAGGGTAAAGGTAATCAACAATGCTGGCCGATTGCTTGGCTTCGCGGGCTGCGCCGGGCGTGGTGCAGCCGGAGGACATGACCATGGCGAGCGCGGCCATCACTGCGATGAGAAATTTCATGGGGTACCTCCAGATGTTGGTCGTGTGCCGGTCCGGCGCGGTCGGGCCGGCGAGGCCAAGACTAACGCCTGGTGCGGAACCCCAAAGGTGAATTCACCACAGTAACGGCTACCGTCGCCGCCGGTAGCAGAAAGCGATACCCCGCATGCGGATCATGACAACATCACCTTCACATCCGAAAATCCCATCAGCTTAAGGATGTAGTAATTCACCGCTGCCTCACCAGGGCTGTCAGCGATGCAGATAATTTCCGCATAGCGCGGCACCCCGGCCTTGCTGAGCAGGCTCCACAGCGTCTTCGCTTCTTTTGGTGTGCCATCTGCATTCAGCAGTTCGTTCCACGGTACGTGGACCACCTTGCCGTCGGGCAACCGGCCCGGCAGGGTCTTGCCGGCGGCGACGAATACCTTGGGGTAGGGGCCGTTGCTGCGCGCGGGGCTGTCGATGACGATGCCCCTGCGCGGTGCGGCGGTGTAGGGCTTCGCGCCGCCCTTGGCTTCGGCTGGCGCATCCTTGGTGAGCCGGTAACCGGCGAGGCCCCAGTCGTCCACCGAATCCATCAGCACCGACACTTTTTTCTGGCCGAGTTTTTCCAGCGCCAGAAAGGCCAGCGCGGAATCGGGATTGAGCGCGCCGTCGGACACCACCACCGCCTCGTCGTTGGCATTGATGCCGGCTGCCGACAGCGCGGTGGCCAGGGCCTGCGGGTCGGCAAAGTTCCGGCGGACAATTTCAGCAGGCAGGCTGCGCGCGTGCGGCACATGGCCCAGCTTGAAGGCCTCGGGGCTGCGCACATCCACCACGCTGATTTTGGCGAGGCCGAAGGCGCGCAGCATGTCGCCACCCCAGCCATTGAGCCACACCTTGTCGCGCTTCATGCCCGGCGCGGCGTAGGTCCAGAAGGGCAGGCCGCGTTCGTCGCGCAGCCATTCCATCTGCGATTCCTTGTACAACTTCACGTTCGGATAATCGAGCAGGAAGCGCGCGGCGAAGAACGGCACGCTGGCGGCCACACCGCCGCCGCAATGCGCGTGCAACTGTTGCTCGCGGCGGATGCCGAGGTAGTCGAGCATCTTCTGGATGTCGGCCGGCGACTTGAAGGTCTTGTCGGCCTTGAAGAAATCGTCCACCGGCAGGCTGATGGCGTTGGGAATGTGGCCCGCGCGATCAAAGAATCGCGTTTCGCCGTAGTGATAGCTGGGCTCCAGCGCTTCGACCAGCGCGTTTTTGGATGGGTCGCCGGACGCCACCAAAAACTCCGGCAACCGCACGCGCACATCCTCGCGTGCCTTGCCCAGCAAGATGCTGCCGGGCTTCGGAACCGGCACGGCCTGCGTCACCGGTTGTCCGGCGGCCTTCCACTGGAACAGACCGCCATCGAGCAGCAGCAGGTCGCCGGGCGGGATGCCGTGATAGTAGAGGTCGTAGAACAGGCTGGTGGCCATCATGGTGCCGCCCTGGTCGTACACCACCACCTTGCTGCCGGCGCTGATGCCCCAGGTCTGCATGCGCCGCTGCATTTCGGCGGTGGACACGTCGCGCCCGCCGAGACTGAAGATATCCACGCTGACGGCGCCGGCGATGTGTCCCGCCGCATACAGCGGCGTGGGCGATGCATCGATGAGCACGATGTTGCCGCCGCCCAGTTTGTCCGCGAGCTGTTTGGGCGTGATCAGGTGGGACGATGCGACGGCCGCGGCCGCCAACGGCAGCAGCAGGCCGGCTGCGAGGGCGGCCAGCATGACGGCAAGCCGCCGCCAGCGTTCAAGAAATGTTTGCATGGGGTTCTCCGGTGACCGCAGCACACGAGGCTGCATAGACTGCCACCGTAACCTGCGGCAGTAGTGGTCACCACCGCCATGCGACCGGTCACGCCATCGCGTCTGCCGGCCACGGCCGATACGGACGAACGACGGCGCAAACAGCCGGGCTCTTACTGGCCGCGCACTTTTTCGGCGTAACCGCTGGCGGCCAGAAAGGCGGCGGGATCGCGAATCGATAGCATTTCGCGCACTGCAGCCCGCTTGTCGCGGTGCTGGGTGTAGTACGCCTCGGCGATGCGAAAGCCCATGTAATAACCAAGATCAGCCGGCCGCTCGCCGGTGGCGTTTTCGCCCTGATACAACCAGTGGCTCAGGTCGCGGCCATGCATATCTTTCTCAAAGTCGCGCCACAATTCCGCGTGCCGCACGCGCGCAAAGGCATGCAGGTGCGGATTGATGGTTTCGCCAGAGATCAGTTGCCCGACAAAGTCCGCCACCCCTTCGTTCAAAGCCGCCGCCAGCAAAGTGTCAGCACTGCCCGGGGATTGTTGGGCATGGATCAGTTCATGCGCAACGATGTAAGGCAGCCGCTCAATCGGGGCCACCACTGCGCGGTGCCACCGGCCCAGTCCTGCCATGGCAGCTTCATCGGATTTGCCAAACATATCCACGCCGATCAGCAGATTGCGGGCGTCCACAGTGCCCGCCGAATTCATGCGGCCGATCACAAAGGTGACGGTGGGCATCACCGCCTCCGGATAAATTGCCCGCAGGCACTGGAAGGCGCGGCGCATCACCGGCTTGAACTCCTCCACGCGCCGCGAACTTTTGCGCAGCGCCGCATAGTAGGCCGGGTGTGCCTGCACGACGGCGGCGAGTTGGGCGCCGTCACCGATACGCAGGCGTGTGAACTCCGCCAGTCCACGCGAGCCCTGGCGCAGGTATTCGCGTTCCAGCACGGCGGGCATCGGCGCCGGCGTCGACTGGTCCAGGGCACGCCAGAACAGTTCGATGTCAGATGTCACAAACTCGACTTGGACATCGTTTTTCAGCGGAGCGGGACATTCGTGACTGCGGGCAACGCACGGCAAAAGCAAGGCGGCCAGCATCAGTGAAGGAAGAAAAGGTTTGCGCAACAAGTTCGTTCTCCGTTTGGGCCGCCGGCAACGTACCGGCACAATCGAGCCGATCATTGGACGCATCCAGCCTGCCGCCTGGATTTGGAGAACCGCCGGGGACTACATCTGCCGGAACAGGTGCAAGTAGCTGCGGCTGACCTTCAGCACATCGGTCCGCCCACGCAAATGAATCTCGGCGGTTTCATTGGCCCCGCGCATGACATGGCTGATGGCGTGCAGGTTGACCACCACCGAGCGGTGCACCTGCGCAAACTGCGCCGGGTCGAGCTGCGGCAGCAAATCCTTGAGGGGCACACGGATCAGCGCCTCACTGGGCTTGCCCTCGTCGCCGCGCCAGGCTACCAGCGTGTACTTTTCGTCGGAGCGCAGGAAGTCGATGTCCTCCACCAGGATGAGGCGCACGCTCTGGCCGACTGCGGCGCGAATCCATTTCAAAGGGGCTCCCGGCGCAGGCTGGTCGTCCTCCGAAGCAGCGGCTGACGGCTGGCGCAGACGGGCAGCCAGCTGCTGCAGCAATTCCTCGGTGGTAAGGCTGGGTGTTGCCGCACGCAGGCGAACCTGCAATCGCGCCACGGTCTCGGCCAGCCGCTCAGGCAACACCGGCTTGACCAGGTAATCCAGCGCGCCGCGATCGAATGCATCCAGCGCATATTGGTTATAGGCGGTCACGAACACGAGGTGCGCGCGGCGACCGATCACCTGCGCCGCCTCCACACCCGATACGCCGGGCATATGCACATCCAGAAAGCAGACGTCCGGCCGGAGCGCCTCGAACTGCGCCACGGCCTCACGGCCGTTGCGCGCCTGCGCAACGATTTTTAATTCCGGCCAGGCGAGGGCCAGCTGGCGCACCAGCGTGTCGCGCAGGAGAGGTTCGTCGTCAGCAATCAGTGCGGTCGGTTGCGTGGTCATTTTTGTTTCCATCGTTGCCAAAGCACGCACTCACGCGCGCACTGCATTGCGCTTGTGCGCTCGCCGGCGCGAAGCATGCTCCGCGAATTCCCGGCTCTCGTTCCATCAGCAATCAGTGCGGTCGGTTGCGTTGTCATATTCACGTTTGCTCCACCGGAAATTCCACCTCGGCGATCACACCGCGCGGCGCAGCGCCGGCGATGCGGAGCATCGCTTTGCCGGGAAAGGCCAGCTCCAGACGCTCGCGCAATGACGACAGCCCCGTGCCCAGCCCCATGCTGGCGTGGCCCTGATGCTGCAGGCCCACGCCGGTGTCACTCACCCGCGCCGTGCAACGGCCGTCGCGGATTGTCACGCTGACGTCAATGCGCCCACCCTCCTCGCCCGGGTCGATTCCGTGCCGCACCGCATTTTCCACCAAGGTGAGCAGCGTCATCGGCGGGCAGCGCAACGTATTTGCGGCTTCATCCATCGTCACGGCGTATTGCAGGCGGTCGGGCATGCGAAGGTGCATCAAATCCAGATAGGCGCGCACCAGCTGCAGCTCCTCGCCCAGCGTGGTGGCGTTCTGGTGCAAGCGCGGAACCGCAGCACGCAGGTAGGCGATCAGGCTGTCGAGCACCTGGGGCGCCTGCGGCGAACCCACCTCCACCAGCTGCCTCACATTTGCCAGCGTGTTGAACAGGAAATGCGGCTCCACCTGAGCTTGCAGCAGTCGCATGCGGGCATCCAGCGCCTTGCGTTCCAGCTGGCTGCGTTCCAGCTCAAACATCAGCGC
>CAYSKY010000106.1:0-9002 GCA_964431425.1 uncultured Burkholderiales bacterium | reverse complement strand
GCGTTACGGCATGACGCCCTCGTACTTGCGCGCCACCGCCGGCCCCTTCAAGGAAAAGAACGGCAAGCTCAGCCAGCCGATCACCTTCATGGTGCCCAGCCAGAAGCAGGCGCAGATGATCGCAGCCACGCTGGAGAAAAAGACCGCCATCCGCGCCGCACAGGCCGGTGCCGCGCCTGCTGCCGGCGAAGGCGAGCCGGTCCCCAGCAATGCGTCCGTGCAATTGGCATCGAATTCCACCGAGCTGCCGTCGGCCGCAGCAAGCCAGGTGGAAGCGCCCGCCGCACCGGCACCTGCGGTCATTCCCGTCACTGTTGCACCCCAACAGGTTGCCGCCGTCCGCACCGCGGCGGCCCCGGTCGCCGCACCCCAGCCAACCCGGACAACAACCTATCGCGTGCAGCGCGGCGATACGTTGTTTGCCGTTGCCAAGAAGTTCGATACCAGCGTTGAGGAATTGCAGCGCCTCAATGGCATCAAGGGTGGCGCGCTGCAGGTCGGCCAGTCACTCAAGGTGGGCAATGTTTCCGAAGCGCCTACCCTTATCAAAGTTGCTCAACCCGCGCAGTTGTCCATCGCCAAGCCGGCCGCCGGAAAGCAAACGCACTATGTGATCCGGCCGGGCGACACACTGTTCGCCATTGCCAACAAGTTCAGCGTCGAGCTGAACGACCTGATGCGCTGGAACCGGCTGACGGCGAGGTCGGTGATTCAGCCGGGGAACAAGATTCGGGTTTCGGCGTAGGGGCAGATTCTGGGCTGCCTGTCGTTTGACGCCGCTTTCTCTTCAGTTCGCAAACGCATCATCTACTTCCCGCCGGCGATAAATTCCTGAAACGATTCACATCCAAACTTTTTCCGGATGGGATCGCACGGAATGAGTTCGCCCAACGCCCCCACCTGCTGCTGATAGTGCGCGGAGTTGGTTGCGACGAAATGCGGCCAAGCCACCTTCAGGGACATTTTGAAACGCTGCCACGCACAAGGGTCAACTCGCGCGTAATCGGCCAAAATGCTGGTTAGCTGCAATTCGAACACCGAACGCGCCCACCGATCGCCAGTTTCATCGCCCTCCTCACGCGGGGGCCACGGTGTATCCATCGGAATAACCGCGTTGTTGTAGTCGCTTTCTCTCGCAACACCCGGTTTTAGTATGGCATTGCGAATGTACGGTTCCGCCTTGAATTTATGACGAAATAGCTGCGCAGAGGGCGGCGGCAATTCACCTTCGCGAATCAGCCGGCCCTTTTTGTAGATCATCAGAAAAGGGTTGAGCATCACGTTTTCTTCAGGCTTCTTTGTCCAGTCTGGCAGCTGCCCGGACTGGTTGCGAATGAACGGTAGTGGCCCCCATGCGGCAATCTCGAAGTAACCATCCTTGTCGGTGAGCACTTCAACGGCGTACACGATTCCTCTGAACGGTGGTCGCCCATCCGTTCCATCCGTGCGGCGCGTGCCCCAAGACGCCAGCATCAACGCACCTTCGACCGGTTCCCTGGTGTCACGCACCACGACCCGCGCCCGAATTGCTTTCCCGAAGTAGAGCTCCTTGCTCTTGTGGTTTTCCAGTGGACTGCACCATGCGAGGCGCTGCTTGTCGGCGATCGGCTCTGGTTGCCCGTAGGTAAGGGGTCCTGCGGCCTCAGAAAAGCGCTTTGATCGCTGGCGGCTTGCCCTTTCGGCGGGACTCAATATCTCTTGCTTTGAGGCGGCATCCTCTGTCACAGCCGCAGGAGGTGCACCGTTGGAGAGCGTGGGAAACCATGCGGCAAGCAGGCAAATGAGAAAAGTCATTTTGTTTCGATGTGCCATTCGCCGTCCTCGTCGATGCGTTCAATAATTGGAAACCGACGCCACATTCTGCTTCCGACCATCGGAGTCAGGCGACACACACCGCTTCACAAAAAATCAAAACCCCAGCATTGACGCACCTTTCCAGCCAAAAATGCCCTGAAAGCCGCGCCAATGCTGGGGTTTGGCCTGTTTATGCAGGCTAAGCCGCTTCCTTCTGCCATCCCTTTGGAATCGATCCCAGCAACTTCTTTGTGTACTCCTGCTGCGGGTTGAGGTAGATGTCGTCGGCGTTGGCAACTTCGACCACGTCGCCTTCGGACATCACCATCACCTGGTCGGAGATGTACTTCACCACGGCGAGGTCGTGCGAGATGAAGATGTAGCTCATCTGGTATTCGTCCTGCAGGTCCTGCAGCAGGTTCAGTACCTGCGCCTGCACCGACACGTCCAGCGCGGAGACCGACTCATCGCAGATCAGCACGTCGGGCTTCATGGTGAGGCAGCGGGCGATGGCGATTCGCTGGCGCTGGCCGCCGGAAAACTCGTGCGGGTATTTGTAGAACGACACTTCCGGCAGGCCGACGCGCTTCAGCAGCGCCATGGCCATCTGCACGCGTTCCTGCTCGTCTTTGCCGATGCTGTGGATGACCATCGGCTCCAGCAGGATCTGGCCCACCGTGAAACGCGGGTTCAGCGAGGCGTACGGGTTCTGGAACACGATCTGGATGCGGCGCTTGTACTTCATGAAGTCCTTCTCGCTCAACTTGAGAAGGTCCACGCCGTCGAACAGCACCTCGCCGCCGGTGGCATCGTGCAATCGCATCAGCGTGAGGCCGACCGTCGTTTTGCCCGAGCCGGATTCACCCACGAGGCCCAGCGTTTTGCCCTTGGCCAGCTTGAATGAGGCACCCTTGACGGCCGGCACGTCGCGTTTCTTGAACAGGCCGTCTTTCAACTGGAAGTGCTTGGACAGATTGCGGACTTCCAATATGAAATTGTCATTGAGCGCCACGCCGCGTGCACGCTGCTCCTTGTGGATCGGCTGCAACCCGGCCGCGCTCATGAAGTCGTCGATCACCGGCAAACGCATCGGCCGGTTGCCGATGCTGGGGCGGCAGGCCAGCAGCGCCTTGGTGTACGGGTGCTGCGGGGTTTCGAAAATCTGTTTGGCCGGGCCCTTTTCCTTGATGTCGCCGTTTTGCATCACCACCACATGGTCAGCGATCTCGCCCACCACCGCGAGGTCGTGGGTGATGAACAGCACCGACATGTGATGCTTTTCCTGCAGCTTGGCGATGAGGTCGAGAATCTGCTTCTGGATGGTCACGTCCAGCGCGGTGGTCGGCTCGTCGGCGATCAGCAGCTTGGGTTCGCAGGCGATGGCCATGGCGATCATCACCCGCTGTTGCTGCCCGCCGGACATTTCATGCGGATAGGACTTCATGCGCAGGTGCGGGTTGGGGATGCCGACTTCATTCATCAGTTCTTCGGCGCGCTTCCAGGCCTGGGCATTGGTCATGCCGGTGTGCAGACGCAGCACCTCGGCGATCTGCTCGCCGCAGGTGAACACCGGGTTCAGCGAGGTCATCGGTTCCTGAAAGATCACCGAGATTTCCTTGCCGCGGATGGCGCGCATACGTGATTCCGGTTCCAGCAGCAGGTTGGTGCCGTTGAACAACACCTTGCTGTCGGGCGAAACAATGGCCTGCTCGCGCGGCAACAGGCGCACGATGGACATCGCCGATACCGACTTGCCGCTGCCCGATTCGCCCACCAGCGCCACGGTGGAATTGCGCGGGATATCGAACGACACACCCTTCACCGCTTCGAAAATGCTGCCGCCGTCGAGGCGGAATTTGACGCCGAGGTTTTGAACTTCGAGGATATTTTCCATGGGCGGTCCTTACTTGATCTTCGGGTCGAGGGCATCACGCAGCGAGTCGGTCAGCATCGAAAACGCCGTGACCAGGATCGCCATGGAAATACCCGCCGCCGCCAATTGCCACCACTTGCCGATCACCAGTTCAGCCTGCGCTTCCGCCAGCATGGTGCCCCAGGACACCGAATCCACCGGCACGCCGAGCCCGAGAAACGAGAGGATCACCTCGGCCTTGATGAACTGCACCACGTGCTGCGACAGCTGCACCAGGCACACGTGCGAAACATTGGGCAGGATGTGTACGAACATGCGGCGCTGGTGCGAGGCACCGATGGCCTGCGCGGCCTTCACGTATTCGCGCGAGGCGTGCTTGATGTATTCAGCGCGCACCAGACGGTAGATACCCGTCCAGCCGGTGAAGGCAAGGATGGCCACCACCATGGGAATGCCCTTGTACGCCGCCAGTGCCGGGGAACTGGCAAACACCGCCGCGAAGGCGAGGATTAGCAAAATGTACGGGATGGAGGTGAACACGTTGTAGAACCACTCCAGCGCGTCGCCCACCTTGCCGCCCACATAACCGGACAATGCGCCCAGCACGGTGCCGACCATGGTGGCCAGCAGCGCCGCAATCAGGCCGACGAAGATGGAAGTCTCCGCGCCCTTGATGGCTTTTTGCAGTACATCGCGGCCCCATTTGTCGCCGCCGAAGGGCAGCGTTTCCGAACGCGGGGTTTCGCTGATCTTGATTTTGGCGGTGCGCTCCTCCCATTCCTTGTAGCGCGGGGCCAGTGGATCGATGTCCGACAAATCCACATAAGGCACATTGGCGGCGGCATCCTTCACCTCGCCGCGCGAGCCTTCAAGATTCTCGGCGCCCGCCATGAAGGCCGGGTTGGCGTAGGACACGCCGACTTCCTTGGACCAGTTCTTTGCCACCAGGCCCAGGTACGAGCCGGTCATCAGCAGCAGGAAGAAGATCACCACCACCAGCGACACCATACCCACCTTGTCGCGCTTGAGGCGCCGCCAGGCGAGTGTCCAGAGGCCCGCCGAGGCCTTGTGAACCGGCGCGGCGGGTTTATCAGTCAGTACAGCACTCATCGTCCGCCCCCTATTTGAAAGTCACACGCGGATCGACGGCCTTGTACATCACGTCGACAGCGAGATTGATGATCATGGTGATCATTGCCAAGTACACCGTGGCCGCCTTGATCACCGGGAAGTCGGAGCGGTTCACCGCCACCAGGATTTCCCGGCCCAGGCCCGGGATCGAGAAGAATGTCTCCAGCAGGAACGAGCCGACGAATATCCCCGGCAGCGCGATGCCCACGTTGGTGAGGATCGGGATCATGGCGTTGCGCAACACGTGCTTGAGCATGACGGTTTTTTCAGCCACGCCCTTGGCACGCGCCGTGCGCACGTAGTCGTGGTTGATTTCGTCCAGGAAAAAGCTGCGGTACAAACGCAGGGCCGGAGCGAGCCCCACGAACACCGCCAGCATGATGGGCAGCGGTGCGTAGGTGGTGAGGTTTTTCCAGAAGTTGTCCGTCCAGCCCTGCACCGGGAACATGCCCCATTTGAAGCCGAAGTAGTACTGCGCCACGATGATGTAGACCAGGAACGAAATCGACATCGCCACCGTGCAGATCATCATGATCATGCGGTCGGTCAACGTACCGCGCACATAGGCCACGCCGATGGCCAGCAGCACACCGAGGATGGTTTCCAGAATCACCACCGGCAACATGATGGTCAGTGTCGGGCCGATGCGGGTGATGAGGATCTTCGGCACTTCCTCGTTGGTGGCCCAGGAACGCACCGACTGGCAGACGGGCTTGCCTTCGGCGGCCGGCTTGCCGTCTGCGGCGGGCTTGCCCTGCGGCGGCTCGGTGTAGCTCTTGTAGGTGCAGGTGAAGCCGGTGGCGACCTCAAACGCAAAATAGCCCAGCTGTACGTGGTACGGCTGGTCCACGCCGAGCTGCTTGCGGATGTTCTCGATCTGCTCTTTGTTGGTGATCTTGCCGGCCAGCACCAGCGCCGGATCGCCCCCCACCCAGTTGAACAGGAAAAATATCAGCAGCACGACTCCCGCCAGCGTGGGAACCATTTGCCACAATCGTCGCAGTACATAGGCCATCATGCGCGGGGCCCTCCTTTTTTATGAATTCATGCCTGCTCGCTACCGCATGCCGGCCTGCTGGGCCGCCACATCGATGTCGAGGTATCGAAAACTGGTGAACAGTATGGGGTGCTTTTTGTAGCCCTTGATCCACGGGTTCAGAAAATGGGTGAAGCGCCGGTGCACCCCGTACCGCCAGGGCGCGTACACCACCAGCAACCGGTTCATTTCACGATACAGCCGGTTCCGTTCCGGGCCGTCCGGCAGGCGCAGCGACTGCTGGTACAGCCGGTCGTATTCTGGCAGGCGAAAGCGGGCATCGTTGGAAATATCGGTATTGGGCCCGTAAAAAAGCTGCAAAAAGTTTTGCGCATCCGGGTAGTCCGCCGTCCAGGCGATCCCCGACATCTGGAACTTGCCGACCTTGCGATCCTTGAGGAGGTCTGCAAATTGCACGCCGACGGCCTGCATGCGAATGCCGACCGCCGCAAGGCATTTGGCCCACAGTTCGGCCAGCATGCGGGCGTCCGCTTCGCTGGAGCGGTACTTGTAGGTCAGCACCAGCGGCCGGCCGTCCGGAAGATCACGCCAGCCGTCGCCATCGCGATCCACGTAGCCGGTCATGTCCAGCAGCGCCTTGGCGCGCGCCGGGTTGTACTCCTGCTCGATGGCATGGAAAGTGGGATCGAAGCCGATGATGCCGGGCGGAATGGGTGTCTGTGCCGGCAGGGCCTGGCCGCGGCGCACGATCGCGACCTCCTGATCACGGTCGTGAGCCAGCACCAGCGCGCGACGGAATGCGATCTTGTCGGGCGTATAGCCGCCCACCACCGGGTCGTCCAGGTTGAAGGCGTCGTAGGTGGTCTCGGGCTGGTCGTCCAGAAACACCTGCATGCCACGGCGCTTCATCTCCGCCGACAATTGCCCGTTGGCATAGAGCTGTTGCACATAGGCAAACGGCGTTTCCTCGATGTAATCGTGTTCGCGATTGACGAACGCGAGATAACGCGGCTGTTCTTCCTCGATCGGGAAAATCTCGATACGGTCGATCAGCGGCAGCGTCTTTCCGCCCAGCGTGCGCACCGCCTCACGGTCCCAGGCATCGTTCGGATCGGCCGAGGCGGTATTGAGTACATGGCCGCGGTAGCCGGGGTTGCGTTCGAGCACGATCTTGGAGCGGCGCACCCATTCCTTGAGCATGTAAGGCCCGGTTCCCACCGGGTGTGCCATGGTGTCGTGGCGATACATCTCCACCACTTCGCGCGCCACCGGCACCACCTGCGGCATGGCAAAGAAATAGATGAAGTTGTAGTCCGGCTCCTTGAGCTTGATCGACAGCGTGTATTTGTCGAGCACCTTCAGCCCCTCGATGGGCTGCTCGTAATTGAAGCGACCGTTTTTCTTGGCCGCTTCGACAAACTCATCGAGGCCGACGATGCGATCTTCGAACAACCATGAATAGGGGCTACGGTTTTCCGGATCGCGGAAGCGCTTGATGGCGTATTCCATGTCGCGCGCCACCAGTTCGCGGCGCTTGCCTTTGAATGCGGCGTCCTCGGCGAAATAGATTCCAGGCTTGATGCGGAAGGTGAAACGCGTGCCGCCCTCCTCCCCTTGCGGCACGGTTTCGGCCAGTAGAGGCACCAGCTTGACGGGTCGCGCCAGCCAGTCGTAGGTCAGCAGCGAATCGAACAGGTTTTCGCAGATGCCGACCGAATAGCGATCCTCGATTTTCTGCGGATCAAATCCGGTTTCGGCGGCGCGAAACGCGAGGCGCAACACCTTGGTTTCGGTTGCGGCAAACGCGGTCGGCCCACCGGTGGCCACGCAAAGAAGCACAGCCAGCAGGCGCGACGCGGCGGAGAAGTTCGTACGCCCGAAAAACAAGCCAAGCTCCTGTTTTGCCACGAAAAAAGATCGGCGATTATAGCCCGCTGGCACGCCTTCGCCCTCGGGGATTGGCCTATTTCCGGGCACGGCGCGCCTCATCGACATCGAGGTACTTCCACACCTGGTTGTACATGGGGTGTTTGCGATAACCCAGCAGCCAGGCGTGCGAGAGTTCGCTGCGCATCCGGTGGGTTTGCGGCAGCCACGGGGTGTATGCCGCGACGATGCGGTTCATCTCGGCATACAGCTTGTTGCGTTCTTCCGAAGGCGGCATGCGCTTGGCGCGGTCGTAGAGGGCGTCAAACGGTGCATAAACAAAGTTGGCGTAGTTGCTCTGACCGACATTACCGCCGTAAAGGTTTTGCAGAAAGTTCTCGCCATCCGGGTAGTCGGCGGACCAGGCGAGCTGCCACATCGGCAACTTGCCCAGCTTGGCCTGCTTGTTGAGGTCCGGCCATTTGGCGACCCGAAACTTGACCTTGAGCCCCACGGCATCCAGGTTCTTGCTCCACAACTGGTCGAACTGTTTTGAAGTGTTGTCCGGCTGGGAGCCCATCTCGATCACCAGCGGACGGCCGTCCGGAAATTCGCGGTAGCCGTCGCCATCGCGATCGATATAGCCGTACATATCCAGCAGCGCGCGGGCGCGGGCCGGATCGTAGGTGGCCTGGGACGAGTGAAACGCCGGATCAAATCCGGCCACCCCCGGCGGGATGGGCGACTCTGCTTTGACGGCGCTGCCGTTGCGAATGACGTTGATGTCCTCGTGGTAGTTGTAGGCCAGTGCGATGGCACGGCGCAGCGCAACCTTCTCCGGCTCAAAGCCCCCCAGGACGGGGTCCTTCATGTTGAAGTAGGTATAGACCAGATCGGTTTCCACGAAACGCTGGCCGCGTATTCCCTGTTTGACCAGATTGGGTGCCGGCCTGCCACCGGGAAAGGCGAACCCGGAGTACTCCAGCGGAACATTGACGTAGTCGGTTTCACCGCCCAGAAATGCCAGCCAGCGCGGCTGCGATTCCTCGATGATGGTGACTTCCACGCGCTGCAGCATGGGCAGCTTGCGGCCCTTGAACTGCCGGTAGATGGCCTGCGCGTCGACATCATCCGGCGGCGGTTCGGCATGATAGAAATCGTCGCGGTAGTTGGGGTTGGCTTCAAGCACGATCTTGTGCGACCGCTTCCATTCCACCAGCCGGAACGGCCCCGTTCCCACCGGGTGCGCACCGATGTCTGTACCGTATTTCTCCACCACCTCGCGCGCCACGCCGGCGGTTTGCACGGTGGCAAACACGTAAATGAAATTGAAGTCGGTGT
>CAYSKY010000105.1:0-9044 GCA_964431425.1 uncultured Burkholderiales bacterium | reverse complement strand
CTGCTCGCCCACGCGGGCCAGGCGCCGCATGATGGCGCGCTCGCGCACGATTTCGGCGTAGAGGCGGATGTTGGCGGCGCTGGGCGTGCCTTCGGCGAGGCTTTGCAGGTAGGCGATGCCGCCCACGCCCTGCAGTTCGCCGGCCAGTTGCAGGCCTTCGGCCACGGTGAGTACGTCGGCAGCCTTGTTGGATTCGATCAGGCGCGCGATGGCGTGAAAAATCTTGCGGTGGTCGTCGCGGTAGAAATCATCCACCGCCACCATGTCGCCGATGCGTTCCCACGCCTCGTTGTTCAACAGCAGACCACCCAGCACCGATTGCTCGGCTTCGATGGAATGTTGCGGGAGTTTAAGGGCGGAAACTTGCAGGTCGTTCTCGTCCTGTGAGTAAAGTGGATAGACCGATGCGGTCGGGGGATTGGCGGCCATCTACAGTGGTCTTCGCGGGTGAATGGGGTTCAGGGGCGGATGTGACAGCGGTGGCCGAAGATTGTGCGCTTCCTGTTATCCACAAGCAATGCACAAGGCTGTGCGTTGCCTGTGGATATGTGGTTCACAAGCGGTGCACACCTGCAGCCGCGCTGCCACACAAACAAAAACCGCCACCCTTGCGAGGTGGCGGTTTGGTCGGCGCACCCGGCACGGAGCCGGGAGAGTCGGGTGTTGCTTAGACGGCTTCGCCCAGCACCGAAACGGTGATGTTGGCGTTGACGTCGGTGTGCAGGTGCAGGCGGACGGCGAAATCACCGATGGCCTTCAGCGGGCCATTGGGCATGATCACTTCGCCCTTCTTCACGTCAAAGCCCTGCTTGGTCAGCGCTTCGGCGATGTCGGAGTTGGTGACCGAGCCGAACAGGCGGCCGTCAACACCGGCCTTCTGCGTGACTTGCACCATATAGCCTTCGAGCTTCTCGGCGCGCGACTGCGCGGCGGTCAGGATCTCGGCGGCTTTCTTTTCCAGGTCGGCACGCTTGGCTTCGAACTCGGCCTTGGCGGCGTCGGTCGCGCGCTTGGCTTTCCCTTGCGGGATCAGGAAGTTGCGGGCATAGCCGTCTTTGACCTTGACCACATCACCCAGCGAACCCAGGTTGATGACTTTTTCCATCAGGATAACTTGCATGTTTTTCTCCTAGTTGCGTGACTGCTTAGTGCAAGTCGGTGTAATGGATCAGGGCCAGGAAGCGCGCGCGCTTGATGGCGACATCCAGCTGGCGCTGATACTTGGCCTTGGTGCCGGTGATGCGCGCCGGGATGATCTTGCCGTTTTCGTTGATGAAATCCTTCAGGACGCCGATGTCCTTGTAATCGATTTCCTTGACGCCTTCGGCGGTGAAACGGCAGAACTTCTTGCGGCGGAACAATCCGCGATTCGGGTTACGCGTATCTTTTTTGTTCTTGTCGAACTTACCACCACGACGGGGACCTGGACGGGGCATGATGACCTCACTAAATTTTGAATTGGGTTATGTGCAGAAAGACCTGGGGGCTGAAGCGGTTCTTGCGGCTGAGGAAGCCCTTGAGGGAAACGGCATCGTCCACTTTCACGCTGTCGAGCTGTTTTGCCAGTTCACCGAACGCCACGGCGTTCATTTCGACTTCCACCTGGACTTCGTGTCCGTTCTCGGTTTGTGTCGACTGGTGCAGCAACTTCAGGTTCAGCGTTGCGACCCCGCCCGGTGTTTGCCGGAGGACATCGCGTGAAACGATCTTTCCATCGAGGACGGTGCTGTTCATCCGGCACCCTCTCCGCTTGCTTCTTCTACCTTAGGCGGCCTGCGTTTCCTTGGCTTCCTTGACGTCTTCCTTCACGTCAACCGACTTCGACTTTTCTTCCTTCATCATCGGCGAAGGACCGGTCTCGGCGGTTTCTTTCTTGACGGTCAGGTGACGCAGGACGGCGTCGTTGAACTTGAACGCGTGTTCGAGTTCGTCGAGCGTGGCCTGGTTGACTTCGATGTTCATCAGCACGTAGTGCGCCTTGAACACCTTCTGGATGGGGTAGGTCATCTGGCGACGGCCCCAGTCTTCGATGCGGTGGATCTTGCCCGCACCCTGGGCGATGGTCGCCTTGTACCGCTCGATCATGGCGGGCACTTGCTCGCTTTGATCGGGGTGAACAATGAAAACGATTTCGTAATGGCGCATGAATTCTCCTTGTGGATTAGAGACTTAGGTCTCGTGAGAGCTTCCCGCGATGCGCACCGCGGTGAAGCAAGGGGGTTTGGATTGTTCTTGTCCGGGCGCTGAATTGCCCAGCCAAGCCCGCTATTATCACCGGAAAACCCAACAAAATCAATAAGCTTGATCCGCGCCCCCGCTGCAAGGGCCGGCAGGCGCGAACAGGTTGTTACGATTGCCTGAGGAACAATGCCGGCAGCCTGTTGCCCAAGTTGTATCCGGCGTAGCATCTTCGCTGCCCCCGCCCCACTTTCAGGAGGACATGATGAAACCAACCCTTTGCTTTCCGCAGACGCTGGCCGTGCTCTTTGCCGTTCCGGTAATTCTGGCCGGCTGCGCCACCGCGCCCTCCACCGATGTACCCACCCAGAGCGCCGGCATGCAACGCAACTGCAAGGTAGCGCTGGCGCCGGTGGCACGTATCAACGCCGACCCGTCCAAGGAAACCGACATGGACCGCGCTGAGGCCAAATCGCGCCTCGCTGCGACCAGCCTGCGCCTCGGCATGCTGCGCAGCCCGCCGGGCCAGACGGGCTTGATCGAGGACGTGCTGCGCGACTGCTGATTCGCGCTTCCCCAACTTCCCCAAAAAACAAAGCCCGTGGCCTATCAGCCACGGGCTTTTTTGTTGCCGGTCCGCCCTACCTGGCCGGTGCCGCCTTCGCGACCTTGGCGAAGTCGCCCGCCTTGATGATGGTGAGCTTGGTCGGGACGATGTACTTGCGGAAAGCCGCCGACACCTGCTCCGGCGTCAGTGCTGCCAGCTTGTCTTCAAATTCCTGGCTCTTGGCGTAGGTGCGGCCGTAGAACAAATTGCCCACCCAACCTGATGCAAGGCTGCCATCCTGCGCCCTGCCCTGCAGGCGCTGCTGCAACGCGCCAGACTTGGCGGACTTCACTTCGTCTGCCGTGAATCCCTTGGTGATTGCCTTGGACAACTCGTCCTGAAACGCAGCTTCCAGCTTGGCCATGTTCTGCGGCGCGGCGATCCCCTCCACCGACCACGAGCCGTCGCGGTCCAGCGTGCTGAGTGACAGGCTGGAACCCACGCCGTAGCTCAGGCCTTCCTTCTGACGGATACGCTCCGACAGTCGAGAGTTGAGCCCCGCACCGCCGCCGAAGATGTAATTGGCCATGTACAGGGCCGGGTAATCGGCATCGTCCACGTTCATTTCCAGATTCATCCGTGCGCGGAATACACCGTTTTCCTTGTCGGGCGTTTCGATGGCCTTGTTGACCGGCGCCACGTCCTTGAACGTCCCTGCAAGCCGCTGGTAAGGCGCGCCGGTCTTGAAGCCGCTGAAAGCTTCGGTGATGGCCTTCACCACTTCGGATTCATCGAAGTCACCGACGATGGCGATCTCACCGCGGTTGGCGCCGTAGAACTCCTGGTGGAAACGCTTGATGTCGGCCAGCTGTACCGCCTGGTAGAAGGCAATTTCCTCGTCGATGGTGCCGGCGTAACGAACGTCGCCCTTCGGGTAGATATTGAAGTGCCGCTCCATTTCCTGCCCGGCCAGCGCGCCGGGGTCGCTCTTCTGCGATTCGATGCCGGTGAGGATCTGCTTCTTCAGCGTCTCGAATTCGCTTTCCGGGAACACCGGTTCGCGCATCACATGCGCCGCGAGGCGGATCGCCGCCGCCACATTGGGCTTGGTGGTCTGCATGCCGCCGGAAAGTCCACTTACGCCGCCCGACACCTTCAGCTTGTTCCACTCATCCACCAGCTGGGCGCGTGTGAACTTGCTGGTGCCGCGCGAGAGCATGTAGCCGGTCATGTCGCGGATCTCGCCCTTGCCAAACAACGATTTCTCGTCGCCGGTGTGAAACCGCATCGAGACGTTGACGGTCTCGCCGCGATTCTTCTTGGCCAGCAGCGCCACTTTGATGCCGCCGATCTCGATACGTTTGGTGCGCTTGTCGACTACCGCATTGGCGGGGTCAAAGGCCTCGGCCTCCGAGGTGGTTTGCTTGGGCTTGAAGTCTTTGAGGGCATCGGCCACGGACGGCACCGGCGGCAAGTCCACCCGCTGCGGCGCGTCTTCCGGAACGAAGTAACCCACGATGCGGTTGTCACGCTTGTAGTACGCCTTTGTGGCAGCCGCGACCTGCTCGGCCGTGGTCGCCTGTGTCATGTCGCGTCCCTGGAAGAACAGCTTCCAATCGCCGAGTGCGATGAACTCCGACATGGCCACGCCGATCGACTCGTGGTTATTCAACACCTGGTCGGCGATCTTGGCGCTGTTGATGCGTACGCGCTCCATTTCTTCCTTGGTCGGCGGATTCTCATAGAACGATTCCACCGTCTTGATGATTTCGTCGCGGGCGGGTTCCAGCGGCTCGCCCTTCTTCACCACCGCCACAAACAGGTGCAGGCTGCCGTCCAGCCCGATCAACGGCACGCCCGCCACCTGCACCGCCTTGCCGGTCGGTACCAATGCCTTGTAAAGGCGGCCGTTCGGGGTGGCCATCAGGATGTCGTTGGTGAAGGCGGCCCCCTGAATATCGGCATGACGCCCAGACGGCACCTTGTAGGCCACGCCCACCACCTGGATGTCGCCCTTGCGGCGTACATAGAAAGACCGCTCGCCATCCTGCTGCGATTCCACAGTCCAGAGCGTGGGCAGGGTGCGGGTGGGCTTGGGGATTTTGTTGAACGCATTCGCCACCCATCCCAGCACTTTGGTCTCTTCAAATTTGCCCGCGATCAGCAGCACCGCGTTGTCGGGCTGGTAGTACTGGCGGTAGAAGGCCTGCAGGTTTTCTATCTTGACGTTTTCAATGTCAGAACGATTGCCGATGGTGGACTTGCCGTAGTTGTGCCAGTCATAGGCCACGCTCTCCAGCCGCTTGATGAAGACTGCAAACGGTGAGTTCTCACCGTTCTCGTACTCGTTGCGCACCACCGTCATTTCAGAATCAAGATCCTTTTTGGCGACAAAGGAATGCACCATGCGGTCGGCTTCCATGTCGATGGCCCACTTCAGGTTGTCGTCCGACGCCTGGAACAGTTCGTAGTAATTGGTGCGGTCGCGGGTGGTGGAACCGTTCATGCGCATGCCGCGCTTGTTGAATTCCTGGTCAATGGCCGGAAACGACGGCGTACCCTTGAACAGAAGGTGTTCCAGCAGGTGGGCCATACCGGTTTCGCCGTAGTTTTCATGGCGAGAGCCCACCAGGTACGTCATGTTGACGGTCACGGTGGGTTTTGACTGATCCGGAAACAGCAACACCTTGAGACCATTGGCGAGCCGGTATTCGGTGATGCCTTCCACAGTGGCGATCTTGAGCGGCGCCATCGGCAACACGGCGGGACGTTTGGCGGCCGGCGCGACCTTGGCGGCCTTCGGCGCGGCGGCCGGCTTGTCCTGGGCGGCGGCGACACCGGCCGAAAACAGCATGACCATAACGGCCGTACACCAGGCTTTTTTTGAATTCATTTGTGTTCTTTCGTATCGAAACAGCACGCCAGCGCCCCGGGGCACGGTAGCCAGGTTGCCGCAGCAACAGGAGAGCGCCATTCTAGCTGCGCCCCCGTCATGGCAGGTAACAGTGTGTGGCACCGTCGGCGCCGCAAGGTTCCGTGCTCAAATGAAAACGGGCAGCCGAGGCTGCCCGTTTCGGGGGATGCTCGCGGGCGTCAGGGCACGACCAGCTGCGAATTTCCCGCCCGCGCCTTGATGGCGGTGATGTCGCCGGAATTGATGGTGCCGGAGGCATTGAGATCAAACCTGAAGTTGATTGCATCGGCCGCCTGGCCTGCTCGCCCCTTGGCGGCGGCCGCATCGGCAGCTTCCACTTTGCCGTTCGAATCAACATCACCTACCAGGAAGCCGATGACCACCGGCACATCCACGCCCAACTGGTTGATGTTGTTCAACGTCACCCGCGTGCGCTTGGTGTTGGCGATCCCGCTTAACGTCACGGTCACGGTGTTGGTCATGTTGTCCATGACCACGCTATCGACCGTGCCGACATCCACTCCTGCCGCGTCCTTGCTGGTGACATTCGGCACTGGCTCAGTGCCGGTGTAGCCCAGCGAAGTGACAGGGCCATTGAAGGTGAACACCAACGTATGAGTGGTGCCCAGCCGCGGCTCCACCGTCAGGGGCCCGGCAATATCGGCATTGGTATCGAGCGGCAGCGAGAGCGCGCCTGCCGTGCCGTGGGTTTTAACCGACACCGCCGACACCAGCTGTGGCGCAATGGTGATGGCAGCGGCGGCCATGACGCCATTGACTACCGCACCCGAGGCGATCGCCTTCACGCCGGGGTACAAGGTGTTCTGCGGCGCGCCGTCAAACACCGTCGAGGGGCCGATGGTGATCGGCATGTTACCCATGCGGATACCGGTCGGCGTGATATTGGCCGCCACGCCCTTCACGATGCCAGGCTGGGTGCCAATCATCGAGGACGTCATGAGCGAATCCTCACCATTAACGCGGCGCGCCGTGATGGCGTTGGCCACCGGCGGGTTGTCACTCTTGACGTTCACGTACATCCCATTGACCAAAGTGTCAGCCGGAATGTCGCGCAGGTCGGAGGTCGCATAGGTGACGGTCAGGTTGCCGACAACAAACGTGGTCGGGGTCACGCCGCTGATGATGCCGCGCAGGTCGATGCCATTGGTCAACGCATTCTTCTTTTCGATGCGGGTGGCGGTAAAGCTGCCATCGCCGGCATTGAAATAGCCGCTCACTTCCACCGCATTGCCGGTCGAAAGTGCGGACAGCCCCGATACACCGTCGTACTTGGTGGTGGCGTCAGTTCGCACCACGAGGCCGTAGATGGTGAAGCTGCCGATCTTGCCGTTAGCAACCGGCGTGGCATCAATCGCGCCTTCGATATCGCCCAGATACTCCACCAGCGTGGCCGTACCCGTCACGCCATCGGGATTGATGGTGCCTTCAACGCGTACGCCCATGCCTTTCTTCAGCGCGCTTTCCGGTTGGTTGTCATTGCCCTTGATGCGAATGTTGGCGGTGTCGATGGAAAAGTGGATGCCGTTGACATAGATGCTGGCGAAATCGGTCGCCTCGCCAAAGAAACGCCCGGTACCGGTCACGCCGCCGCCGCCCCATACAAGGCCCCCCATGGTCAGCGCGAGGGTCGCCACCACCCCATTGCGCACGCTGATCATCCATTTGTTTGCCTTGTGCATTTGTTGCCCCTTTTTTTGATGCCAACTAACTTTGTACTGATGCGTACCAAATCGATTCAATTTGAGATTTCGTCAAGACCGCGCGGTTATGGCGGGTCGGAAGGCGGCGTTTCGGGCACCGGTTCTTCGTAGTAATAGATGCCCACCACCGCACGCATGCGGCCGGTGCCGGTGAGCGCGGGATTCACGTCCCGGTCGTTCTTGCCGAACTCGGTGGCCAGTTGGTCCAGCATGGGCTCGCCGAAGCGGCGTGCTGCGGCCCGGATCTCTTCCATTTTCTCGACCGGGATGTTGTCGTAGAACACCTTGCGCTGCAGATACGTCTGCTCGGGCGCGGCGTTCAGGTTATGGGCAATGCTGGATACCAGGTCGGAGGTGTCGTGCCCGAGGTAGACCAGTTTGCGGGTTTCACCCTGCGGCGGCAGGTAATGGCGATGCACCAGTTCGACCTCACCTTCGGCGTTTTTCCGCGCCGCATTCACCCGCAGCAACTCGTCCAACACGGCGCGCACCGGCATGTCGCCGCTGTAGCGCTTCACCAGTTCCGCAAAGCTGCGCGGGCCGTCCAGCGGCAGCGGTTCGGCACCGCTGGATGTGCCTTCCATCGGGTAGTCGCGCACCCAGCCGCGCACCACCTTGGCGGCCCGGCTGTATTCCTCGGCGCTTTCGGTATCGGTCGGCGGCGGCAGGTCCTTCAGCCGCGCCACTTCTTTTCGGGTCAAGCCGGTCAGCACCGACACGCGGGAGTCGGTTTGTTTCCGGTTCGGCAATCCAAATTCACGCGAGGCCACATCCATGTACACCCACTTTGCCAGGTCTGAAAACGTGTCATACGCAACCCCGTGGTTGAGCATGATTCTTACGAGTGGCCTGAGGAGGTGCAGGATCGCCGCGTGTAAGGGCCGGCTTGTTGTATTTGTCACCATGGGATTATTTTCCCAAAGCATTGGCCTGTCAAGCCGAATAGCATCGGCGGGGGGCCGGTGCGCTCGCGTTGCCACCGCAATTTGCTATCTAGCTGACAGAACATGGTTTTCCAGGTGAAGGGAAGCAAGTTGGTCATTTTTGGCCGGCATCAAGGTGGGCGATTTGCCCCGCCCATTTTGGGCGAAATGAATCAACAAGTCCAATCATACCCCACCCAAACGATTTATTTTGGGAATATTTTCCCAATTTGTAAAATCTTGTGATATTGTTCGGTTGTGCGTCGGTGCTTCGAATCAGTTTTCACCTGCCGGCCCACGAAAAGGGTTGCTACTTTTCACTGGGAAACTCGGGATGCAGGACTGGTTCCAGCCGGGCGAAAGCGGCGCGAAAACTCAGATCCAGCCAACATAGAGGACAATTTCATGAACCACGAGGCATCACCATCCAGCAAGCTGAGAAACTCCCGGGCTCTCTCGGTCGCGGTCGCCCTGGCGTTGGGCGTGGCGGCATTTGCGCCGACCGCCCAGGCCCAAACAGCAACCATCTATGGATCACTCGGCAATTTCGACGTGGTCAACAACACCGGGCAGGACGCATGCGGCTTTGAAGTGGAACTTGAAGGCGTGTCGTCAGACACACCCATCACCACCTTCGACGCCCAACGTTATGGTTCAGCGGTCATCGTGCCGTACACCAACGGTGCCGTATCCGGAATGCGCGTTACCTGGCGCAGTTTTGAGTGCGGATCCAACAAAACCATCTCACACCCACCTGGCAC
>CAYSKY010000104.1:0-9056 GCA_964431425.1 uncultured Burkholderiales bacterium | reverse complement strand
CTTGACGGTGACTTCGGTGGTGATACCCAGCATGCCTTCCGAGCCCGTCATCAGGGCCAGCAGATCGTAGCCGGGCGCATCGAGAGCATCGGAACCAATGGTCGCCACTTCACCTTCAATGGTCACCACTTCCAGTTTGTAGATGTTATGCACCGTGAGGCCGTACTTCAGGCAGTGCACGCCGCCCGAGTTCTCGGCCACATTGCCGCCGATGGAACATGCGATCTGCGAGGACGGATCCGGCGCGTAGTAAAGGCCCAGTGGCGCCACTTCCTCGGAAATTTTCAAGTTGCGTACGCCCGGCTGCACCCGCGCCGTGCGCGCCAGCGGGTCCACCGAGACGATGCGGTTGAACCGCGCCATCGAAATCAAAATGCCGTCAGAAAGCGGGGTCGCGCCGCCCGACAATCCGGTGCCCGATCCGCGCGCCACCACCTTGGTGTCGGACGCGGACGCCACCCGCAGGATGCGCTGCACTTCATCCACCGTTTGCGGCAGCACCGCCATCGCGGGCAGCGCCCGATAGGCTGATAGGCCGTCGCATTCATAGGGCTTGAGCGCCTCGCCGGTCGTCAGCAGGGCCGGGGCGGGAAGTATCGCGCCCAGTTGATCAATCAATGCCTGGCGCTGGGGCGCGGGAATGACGGGGCTGGCGGCGGTGGCAGTCATGATGGAATGGTCCGGGCAGATTGGCGCCTATCATAGGCCAACTGCATGCACCCGGCCTGTGCAGACGCACCATAAGCGATTCATACCGGCTGCCGTTGAAGTCCGGCGGACCGTCACCACATGAGCACCACAAACCTCTCCCTGGAAAGTCAGCATGCCGCCGGAACAAATTCTGCTCTGGATCCTCGCCGGAGCCCTGGTACTGATCGGGCTGGCCGGCACCATCCTGCCGGCACTGCCCGGCGTGCCGTTCGTGTTCGGTGGCCTGCTGGTTGCCGCGTGGCTGGGCGATTTTCAGCGCATCGGCTGGCCGACGCTGACCATCCTCGCGGTGCTGACGGCAATGGCGATCACGGTCGATCTGCTGGCGAGTATGCTGGGCGCAAGGAAAGTCGGCGCTTCAAAACTGGCACTGGTGGGGGCCACCATCGGCAGCATCGCCGGCATCTTCTTCGGCGTAGTCGGCATATTCATTTTTCCGTTCATCGGCGCCATCATCGGCGAGCTGATTGCCCGCCGCGAATTGGGACAGGCGGCAAAAGCGGGACTCGCCACATGGTTGGGCCTGTTGTTTGGGGCACTTGCGAAACTGGCGCTTGCACTGACTATGCTGGGCGTATTTGTGATCGCCTATTTTCTGTAGGCGAATGCCGGAACACAAGCACTGGCGCGGCTTGTGGCGTACTTTCGGCCTGGAAGCCGCACCAGTGCTTGAGTTTGATGTTGCGGCGACCACACCGACCTGACCGTCAGCGCTTGAGCATATTCAGGCCGAGTCCCGCCATCACCAGCGCCATGGCCGCGAGCTTCCAGAGCGGCATGGGTTCGGCCAACAACAGACTCGATGCCGCCATGCCGAACACCGGCACCAACAGCGCCATCGGCGACACCGTCGCGGCGGGGTAACGCGCCAGCAGCCACGCCCACATGGCGTAGCCGAACAGCGAATTGCCCACCGACTGCCAGGCGACGGCCAGCCACGTGCCCGGCCCCGCCAAATTCAAACCGCGCATGATGGCTACCGGCCCTTCAAAAATGATTGAAAGCGCCAGCAGTGGAACAGCGGCGAAGATGCCAGACCACACCACATAAGCCACCACATTTACGCTTGCCGCCTGGCTGGAACCGCGCGCCACCATATTGCCTGCCGCCCAACTGGCGGCGGCCAGCAGGATCAGCGCCAACCCGAGCGGCGTGGTGCTGCTATCGGTATGGGACATGATGACGCCGATGCCGGTGACCGCGACCGCGAGAGCCAGCCATTGCAGCGGTCGCACACGCTCGCCGCTGATACGCATCGACAGGAAGATGGTGAAGAACACCTGCGTCTGGATCACCAGCGACGCGAGCCCGGGAGTGATGTGACCGTGCATGGCGACGAACAGCAGCCCGAACTGGCCGACCCCGATCAAAAGGCCGTAGAGAATCAGGTCACGCCAGGGCACCGCCGGCCGGGGCAGGAACAGGCAGAACGGAAAGAACACCAGCGCAAAACGCAGGGCCGCAAACAGCAGCGGTGGCAGCGCGGCCAGCGCCACCTGGATGACAACAAAATTGGTCCCCCACACCGCGACAACGGAAAGCGCCAGCAGGAAGTGGCGCAGGGACAGGTTCTGGCGGGGCATGCGCGATTATAGGCGGGCGCATGCCCCCGGCTTCACACCCTAAAAGGTCATGCACACCGTGAAGTTGTCTTCGTCCCGGGCCGCAGGGACAGGCACAGCCGGCGTGTCGGCGGGCGATCCATCCGGAACCGCGCGCACCTTGCCTTCGGCCGGCTTGCCGTCGTCAAGGATCCGGTCGATTTCGCGCACCAGTTTGCCGGCGATACGCGACGAACACACCATGCGGGCGCCGCTCATGCCGGCGATCAGTGCCTGTCCCGGTGCATTGCCGGTCACACCCACACGGCCGCCGCGCGCATTGGTCGGGCGAAAGCCGCCCGAATCATCCGAACGTACCAGCGGAGCGCGCCCGATGCCGCTGGCGCGCACCTGCAGCCAGAACTGCCAGCTTTCATCCTGCGGATTGATGGAATCCCATTTGCCTTCGATGACGCCGTTGCCGTTACCGGGCTTGCAAGGCACCGTGCAATCCTTCAGTGCGGTGGCATCCGCAGCATCGCCGGGCGGGTGATGCGCGGGGCCGCCGAAGCGGTCGGCAAAGCTCTTGGCGTAAGCCACCACGTCCTTGAAGTCGTCCACATAGTCATTGACCAGGCTGACCGATTGGGGCGCAGACGCTGCTTTACCGCCCGGTTGGGCACCTGTCTGCGGGTGCACCAATACGCCGGTGATGATCAAACCCACTGCAATTGACGCTTTCATGTTGCCTCCCTGTCGGACGGGTGACGCCATGCCTGCACCCGTCCCTACCCTGTTGCGGCCGACCGGATTGCCGAGCAACCAAAAAGGGCGGTGCGATTCATCCGGCCACCGCCGTGACACTTGCAGAAACGCGCTTCACGCCGGCCACGTACCGCGCCAGCGTCGGCGAAATCAAGCCGGGGGCCACCATGGCCTCGATCAGTTGGAAGCGGCCGCGCGTGTTGAATGCGTTTTCGAGGGCTTCGCCGAGGGCCGCGCGCGACTGCACACGCACGCCGGCGCCACCCATGCCCGAGGCCATGTCGGCGAAGTTCCATTCGTTGAGATGATTGAAGCCGGACTCCGGCTGGAAGCACTTCAGCATGCCCCAGCCCGAATTGTTGAACACCACCACAATCGGGTCCCAGCCGTAACGCGCGCAGTTGCCGAGTTCCCATCCGGTCATCTGGAACGCGCCATCGCCCACCATGATCAACACGCGCTGTCCCGTGGCCGCCTGCAGGCCAAGGCCCGCCGGCACGCCGAAACCCATGGTCGCGTAATAGCCCGGCGCGACGCGGTGGGTGTGATCGATATCGAGGGAGGTGAACAGACAGTCGCCGATATCCACCGCCAGTGGCAGGCGGCCGTGGCGGGCCATCATCAGGTTGATGCCGCTGGCGATGTCTTCGGGAGAAATAGCCTCATCATCGGCCACAAACCCGCGCGCATTCGCGGCGGGCGGGCTCAGCGCAGCGCATGAGGCGGCCACATCGCTTGTCTTTTCCAGAAGCTCTGCGATCAGGTCGGCCAGTGGAATATCGGCATAGGTGTGATAGCCCAGCGAAACCTGCCCGTCAAACGCGAGGATGGTATGTCGCAAGTCGATCTTGCGGCCGGACACGCCGAGGTTGGTGTCGGACAGGATCACGCCCAGCATGAACAGCGCATCGGACTCCTCCACCAGTTCCGCCACCTTGGGGTCACCGGCAACCCCGAGATAGACCCCCACCGGCGGTGTGCCGGCATCGGCCAGCAATCCGCAGCCCATGAAACTCGTGACCACCGGAATCCCCAGCCGCCCTGCCAGTTCTGCGAGGTGCTCTTCCTGCCCGTAGCGGCGCACTTCCACGCCCGCCATCAGCACCGGCGAAGCGGCACCTTTGAGCCGCACCAATATTTCTTCCACGCAGGCGGCGAGTGCATCCGGATCGACGCGGTCCGGTGCCTCGGGCACGACCGGTTCGCAGTCCACGAAAGACATGTCGCGCGGGACTTCGATGTAAACCGGCCGCGCCTCACGGATGCATGCGGCCAGCACCCGCGCGATCTCTGCCGGTGCCGTGGCGGCATCGTCCAGTCGCGTTTGCGCGCAGGTGATTTCACGGTAGATCTGAAACTGCGAGTCGAGGCGCTTGGCCTGGTGGTGAAGAAGCAATCCGCTGGCGGATTCACCGCGCCCCGGTCCACCGGAGATCACCACCACCGGTGATTTCTCCGCATAAGCGCTGGCCACTGCGTTGACCATGTTGAGCGCCCCCGCGCCGTAGGTCACGATGGCCACACCGGGTGCAGCCTGCATACGTGCGGCGGCATCGGCCGCAAAGCCCACGGCGGGCTCGTGGCTCAGGGTGTAAAGCGGCAGGATGCCGGACTCCTCGGCCACTTTGAAAAACGGCAGCACAAAGTCGCCGGGAATGCCGAACAGCTGGCGCGCGCCATGGGCTTTCAGTGCATGCAGCAGGGATTCGGCAAGATTCATGTTGGCGACCAATCGTCAGGAACCCGCATTGTCCCGACCCGCCGGGCCGGTGTTTTGCGCCACGTCAACGACTCGCGCAGACACCGACCCGGAAGGTACCGGCGGCTACAGCCAGCCGCGTGCAGCCACCATCAGGTCGCCGGCCAGTCATGACGTTGAAACACCGATCAGACCCGGCGCGATGAAGCTGTGGTTGATCACGTACTTGCCGATATGCGTCGTGCCCGAGCGGTCGAACTGGATGGTTGCGAGGTCGCTGGGGTAGGTCGGCAGGATGTAGTAGCCGTAGCTGGCCGCGGCAAACGCCACCACGTAACCGGGCGGCACGCCGATCGAAAGCGCCACCGGCACCATCGCGCTGATGGCGGCGGCCTGCGAGTTCACCAGCTTGGAAACCAGCAGCAGTGCCAGCGCATAGGCCCACGGATACATCTTCACGGTGTCGGCGAGCGCGGCCTTCACCTTAGGCAGATTCGCTTCAAAGACCGTGTCAGCCATCCACGCAATACCGAACACCGCGATCACTGCGATCATGCCGGCACGAAACACCTCGTTCTTGCCGATGTCGCCGGGGTTTGTCTTGGTGAAGATGATGATGAGGGCACCAGCGAGCAGCATAAACATCTGGATGGTCAACACCATCGAAAGCGGCTTGCCGCCCACCACGGGGCGCAGCGAGTCGGCGGCACCGAGCGTCGCGACCAGCGCAATCGCGCCAAGGAAGATCCACATGGCAGCCCACTGGCCGCTGGAGAGCTTTTTCCCCAACAGGGTGGCGGTTTCACCGTACACCCGCTTCTTCTGTTCCGGGTCAGCAATCAGTGCCTGAAAGGTTTCGTCTTTGTCCAGATCCTTGCCGCGGAACCAGCTGAAGATGCCGATCGCGAGCACGCCCAGCAGCGTGGAGGGAATGGTGATTGACAGCAGCATCACAAAGTCGATCGTGGTACCACCCACCGGCGCCTTGGCAAGAAAGGCCACCAGCGACACCACGGCCACGGATACCGGGCTCGCGAGTATCCCCATCTGGCTGGCGATGGACGATGCCGCCATCGGCCGTTCCGGACGGATATTGTTCTTGATCGCCACGTCATAAATGATCGGCAGCATGGTGTAAACCACGTGGCCGGTGCCGCACAGGATGGTCAGGATGCAGGTGGTGAACGGGGCGAGGATGGTGACGTACTTGGGATTGCGCCGCAGCAGCTTTTCAGCCGCCTGCAGCATCACTTCAAGGCCGCCCGAGGCCTGCAATGTGGCCGAGGCCGCGACCACCGCAATAATGGTGAGCATGACTTCCACCGGCGGTTTGCCCGGCGGCAATTTGAAGGCGAATACCAGGATGACGATGCCGATGCCGCCCAACAGGCCCAGCGCGACGCCGCCTTTGCGGGCGCCATAAAACAGGCAGACGAGGATGATGACGAGTTGCAGGACGAAGTCCATGATGTGCTCCTTGGGTCCACCACGCCTTCGCGGGTCTTGTCCGAATCAGGTGGCGGACTGTCGCGGCAGTGGCAGACGGCGGGGAGGATCACTCGGCCATCCGGAGAAATTTGCCTTCGCTGGGACTACCGCAGCTCACCGAGGCAATTGCAGCCATTGTGAGCGGATGGCGAATCGGTTTCTTGATAAGCATCAAAGAGGCTGGTATCGGGCCTTGATGACGGTGCACACATGGCGATGAAAAAGCGAAAACTCAAGCACTGGCGCGGCTTCTGTGGCAAAAATGGCCTGGAAGCCGCGCCAGTGCTTGAGTTTCGATTTGGTGCCGCTGAGCCGTTCGATGGCGCCCCTGGCTCAGCCCGGGATGACCTTCAGTAAATTGGCAATCGCAAGACCCAGCAGGCAAAGACCATTGCCGATGGTGCCGTAAAAGCGGCCGGGTGAAACGCCGCTGCTGGACAGCAAGCCCCAGGCGTGCAGGATGCGCGAACCGAAAAACACGGCGCCGAAGAGATGTAGCACGCCGGCGGATCCGCCGTTGATTTCGTAGACCGCGAGCAGGATGAGGAACAGGGGCGCCGACTCAATGGCGTTGCCGTGCACGCGGATGGCCCGGGACAAATCGTGGTTACCACCATCACCGAGCCCGACGCCGAGGCTGCGACGCAGCCGCACCACCACGGCTAACAGCAATAACACCAGCAGCGCCAGCAAGGCGCCGTAGGTTGCCGTGATCGGCAAAGGCAGAGTCGAGATTCCGCTCAAGACATGGCCGTCAGGTCACTGCAAGTTGCTGATTGGCCGTTTCCAGCCTTTCCACCAGGGTTTCCAGGAACTTGCGGTCGAACAGGCGGCGGCAACTTTGCGATGCTGTGTTGAGGTCGGCAGCGCGCACCTTCAGGACAATGGAATTGGTGGCGGTGGTAATGGACGCCGAGCGCGGACCATCGCGCTTGGCCAGGTACGACATCTCGCCGAAGCAATCGCCCGCACCGAGCACATTGAGCAATCGCTTGCCGCGCGTCACCCGGACCGTACCGGATGCCAGAATGAAAAACGAGTCGCCCACGTCCCCTTCGGAAATCAGCACGGTCTCGGGCGGGAACGGCCGCCACTTGCTGATCTTCAGCACCTCCCACAACTCGTTCTCAGGGAAGTTGCGGAAGAACGACAGGGTCTTGAGCAGACTGAAACGCTCGGTGTCGGAAACCTCGGCCTTGTTTTGCTGCGGCGACTCTTCGCCCTGCCATAGTGCCGCGAGGTCCTTGTCGAAGTCATCCCAGGTCTGGTAGCGGCGGGTGATGTCGCGCGCCATGGCGGTCTTGACGATGTCCTCCATCGGCGCGGAAATGTCGGCACGGAATTGCGACGGCGGGTCGGGATCGTGGTTGACAATCTGGTATGCGAGGCTGGCCGGATTGGAAGCCTCGAACGGCGCGCGTCCGGCCAGCAGCATGTACATCACCATGCCCAGCGCATAGATGTCTGACTGCACCGTGGCCTTGGCGCCGTTGAGGATTTCCGGGGCCATATACAGCGGCGAACCGACCGCAGCAACCTGCGTTTTGTCGGACACACGGTTGAGCGCCGCGCCGAAGTCGGCCAGTTTGATCTCGCTGCCGGACTTGTAGAGGATGTTGCCGGGCTTCACGTCACGGTGGATCAAACCCTTGCTGTTGGCAAACGACAACGCACGCACGCATTTGAAAATAATTTCCGCCACGGTCTCGGGCGGCAGCAGGTTGTCGGACTGGCAGAAACGCTCCAGCGTGCCCCCCTCGACGTATTCCATCACGATGTAGCTGAGCTGCTCGTCAACCACCGCGTCGTAGATGCCGACGATGTGCGGATGCTGAATCTTACCGGCCAGCGAGGCCTCGTTGAGGAACATGCGCCGGTAATGCTCGCCGTCTTCGGCGTGCGCCAGCGCTTCCGGGAACATCACCTTGATGGCGACTTCGCGGCTGTTGAACGAGTCCTCCGCGAGGTAGACCGCGCCCGTAGCCCCGCGTCCGAGCTCGCGGATGACCTTGTATTTGCCGATGTGTTCGAGGACCGGACTGTTGGCAGACATGCGACTATCCCGACGTGATGGCTGGCTGCGGTCCCATTGCATCGGGACCAATTATTTCCCAATCATAGCGCAGCACCATCTTTGCGGACACCCGTGCGTTTGCCGGAAGGGCCGCCCCCCCTGGATGTACCCCTTCAAAGTGCCGCCGGCCCGGAGACATCCCGCGATTGCGGGATGTCTTCGGGCCGGCGGGAGAGCGTGAAACCGGACTAGAACAGCCCGACGATCTTGCCCTCATCGTTGACGTCGATCGCATTGGCCGACGGCACCTTCGGCAGCCCCGGCATGGTCATGATGTCCCCGCAGACCAGCACAATGAACTCGGCGCCCGCCGCCAGCCGCACCTCGCGTATGGTCACCACATGCCCGCTCGGCGCGCCGCGCAGCTGCGGATCGGTGGAGTAGGAATACTGGGTCTTGGCGACACAGATCGGATAGTGACCGTAACCCTCATCCTGCAGGCGCTTGATCTGTCCGCGCACCTTGGAGTCGGCGGTGATGTCCGCGGCGCCGTAGATCTTGGTCGCCACCGTTTTCATTTTGTCCCAGATGGTCGCCGAGTCTTCGTAAACGTACTTGAAGTTGTTCGGCTGCTCACACATGTCGACCACCATTTTCGCCAGGTCCGCCGCACCCTTGCCGCCATCGGCCCAGTGCCGTGCCACCACCACTTTGGCGCCCAGTTTCTCGCAACGCGAAACCAGCACCTTGAGTTCCGCCTCGGTGTCATGCGTGCGATGGTTGATCGAAACAATGCACGGCAACCCGTAATGCTGGGTGATGTTATTGATGTGACGCT
>CAYSKY010000103.1:2339-9090 GCA_964431425.1 uncultured Burkholderiales bacterium | reverse complement strand
CACTGAAAAATCCCCCTCCATCCCCCTTTAAAAAAGGGGGAAGTGCATGGTTGTGCAGTTAGGGTCGAGCAGGCAAGAGCAGCGCTTCAAAGAATTGCCAAAGCCTGCAGACCCAGCGAATGCCTCCCCCTTTTTTAAAGGGGGATGGAGGGGGATTTCTCGGCGCCCAATTCACGACCCCGCCAATCCCAGCCCCCCGCCATCGTATGATTCAACGATGCACCCGCCTCCCACTCTCCCGCCCCCCAACATCCCCTACGGCCACAACCTGCGCCCCTACTGGACGCTGGACCCGGACATCCATTTCCTGAACCACGGCTCGTACGGCGCTGCGCCGCGCTACGTGCAGGCCGCACAGCAGCGCTGGCGCGATACGCTCGAAGCCGAACCCGTGCGCTTCATGGCCGATATCCTGCCCGATGCCTTGCGTCACGCAGGCACAAAGCTCGCGCAATTCCTGCATGCCACACCCGCCAACCTGGCCTTCGTCGAAAACGCCACCCAGGGCGTGAACGCGGTGCTGCGCTCGATGCGCTGGAACGCGGGTGACCGCATCGTCATCGCCAACCATGCGTATCCAGCGGTAAAGAACACGGTGAAGTTCCTCGCCGAGCGCCACAATCTGGTGGTGGTGGAAGCCAACGTGCCCTGGCCGCTGCCGGATGCAGGTGCGCTGGTGGCCGCTTACGCCGATGCCCTCAATGGCGGCGCGCGCATCGCCATCTTCGATCACATCTTTTCGCCACTGGCCGTCATCACACCCATTGAGCAACTAATCCCGCTCTGCCGCGCGCAGGGCACGCAGGTGCTCATCGACGGCGCCCATGTCCCGGCCATGCTGCCGTTGGACTTGGATGCGCTCGCGAAGCTGGGTGTGGATTGGTACGCCGGCAACTGCCACAAATGGCTGTGCGCACCCAAGGGCGTGGGCTTTCTGTACGCCAGCGCCGAGGGCCAGCGCGACCTGCACCCGACGGTGATTTCCAATTACTTCGGCGAAGGCTTCGAAAAGGAATTCGCCTGGACTGGCACCAGCGACCCCAGCGCGCGCCTCGCGGTGCCAGCGGCCATTGAATTCGTCGAGGCGCTGGGCGTGGACCGCTACCGCGCTGTGTTGCACGAGGGTATGCGCGATGCGGCTGCCTGCATCGAAGGCGGTTGGGGCGTGAAGCCCGGCGCGCCGCTGGAGCTGTGCGGCTCGATGGTGAGTTTTCCGCTGCCGGTCGATGAAGCTGCCACGCCCGAGTCGGTTGCGAAATGGCGGCTGAAGTGGCTGCGTGAACACCGCGTGGAAGCGCCGGTGTTTCCGGTCAATGGCCGCCTGTGGATGCGCGTGTCGGCGCAGGTGTACAACGACCTGTCGGATGTGGCGGTGTTGGCGGGGGTGTTTGGGTAGGTAGTGGTTGAGGCTGTCGATTGTTGGCCGCCGAGAAATCCCCCTCAGTCCCCCTTTAGAAAAGGGGGAAGTGCATTGCGGTGGGGCGTCACCAAAGGCGGCATGCCGCAAATATTTGAAGCGCTTCCGGATGGAATCCTCCCCCTTTCCTAAAGGGGGACTGAGGGGGATTTCTCTGCCCCCCAAACAACCACCCCAGCCCCCTTCACCCATCCCACCCCCAATAACCCTGTATTCTCCGTTTGCACGTCCCCGCATTCCTCCCATTTTCCGCCATGACCACCGAATCCCCCACGCCCGCCCCCCTGACCGACCGCGAGATCTCCTGGCTCGAAACCACCCTGGCCACGCCGGCGTTTGTGAAGCAGTCCATGGGGCTCGATGAAATTCAGGGCTACCTGGCCGCCATCATTTGCGGGCCGGAACGCATCCCGGTGGCAAGCTGGATGCCGGCGGTGCTGGGCAATCCCAAGTTTGAAAGCGCGGAGCAGGAAACCGAGGTCAAGGAACTGCTGCAGCGCTTCTACGCTGAAATCCTTGCTGACCTCGCCGGCGAGCGGCCGGTATCGCTGGTGCTCGATTACGGCGAGAACACCAACGAAAAAGGCGAGCAGGATTACGACTACGCCGCCTGGTGCGAGGCGTTCCTCGATGGCGTGGATGCCTCGCCCGTAGCCTGGAACGAAACCCTGCGCTCCGACGCCGAGGAAGAGCAGCTCAACGAATTGCTGTTCCCCATCAGCCTGCTTGCCGGCGAGATCGACCCGAAGGCGTTCAAACGCATCAAGCCGCAGGAACTCGACGAAGTGATGACCGAGTGCCGCGAAGACCTGCCCATGCTCATCAGCGACATCTATAAATTCTTCGAAGCGGTGCGCAACCGCCCGAAGGTCACGCGCTCGCACCCGGGTTCGGATGCCGTCTCCGCCAAGCCGGGCAAGGACAAGCTGCACTGACCGCGGCGGGGTTCACCAGGAAACCATCATGGCAAGCAACACCAACGAGATTCAAAACATGGCCCTGTTCTGCGACTTCGAGAACGTGGCGCTCGGTGTACGCGACGCGAAGTACGCCGAATTCGATATCCGCAAGGTGCTGGAGCGCCTGCTGGTGAAGGGCGACATCGTCGTCAAGAAAGCCTATTGCGACTGGGAGCGCTACAAAGATTTCAAGAAGAGCATGCACGAAGCGGCCTTTGAGTTGATCGAGATCCCGCACGTGCGCCAGAGCGGCAAGAATTCCGCCGACATCCGCATGGTGGTGGATGCGCTGGACCTGTGCTACACCAAGTCGCACGTCGATGCGTTTGTGATCATCAGCGGTGACTCGGATTTCTCGCCATTGGTATCCAAGCTGCGGGAGAACAACAAAACGGTGATCGGCGTGGGCGTGCGCAGCTCCACCTCCGACCTGCTGGTGGGCAATTGCGACGAGTTCATTTTTTACGACGACCTCGTCAAGGCCGAGGAAGCGCGCAAGAAAGCCACCGCCAAAAAAGTCGTCGAGGCCAACGCCAGGAAGCAAAAAGAACAGGCGTCGCGCAAAACCAGCGACAAGAAAGCCGAGGAACCGGCCGCCGAGTCATCGGATGAAGCGCGCAAGCTGGAGGCGATTGAGCTGGTGGTCGATACCGTCGAAGCCCTGCTCAGCGAAAAAGACATCGAGGAAATCCACGCCTCGGCTGTCAAAAACGCCCTCAAGCGCCGGCGGCCGGAATTCCAGGAATCCGCCTATGGCTATAAGGCCTTCGGCAAGATCCTGGAAGACGCTGAAAAGCGCGGCCTGCTGGGCATCCGCCGCCATGGACAGTCGGTGGCGGTCTGCCTGCCGCGGTAGGTTGGTCCTCGCGCCGCGCCACAAGTTGGCGCGCCGCCATTCCCCCGAGCTTCACGTCAAAGCATCTTGGCAATGAACTGCCAACGCCGCCCCCTTTCCTAAATGGGGCGACGCCCTCCTGCCGGACGCCACACGCGCATCGGGGGATTTTCAGCGCCCAATCCGGTTCAGGCCCCGTTCAGGGCCTCCAATCGCCCATCCACCCATCCCATAACCCCGAAAACCCCAAAAACCCTGCGGTTTTCCCCTCCCACAATCGCGTCAAAAATCCAGTTTTTCATAGCGTGCGTAGGTTCTCCCGCGTACCATACGCTCGCGGCTTCGCAGCTGGACACCGTATCCGGCCCCAATTGACTTACTCATGGAGTTTTACCCAATGAAAAAAATCCTCAGTGTGGTTCCCCTGATCGCTTCCCTCAGCGCAGTCGCGGCATTCGCCCAGACCCCGGCTGAAATCACCCCGCCCGCCGGCAACAAGGCTGTGCTGACCCTGGTCGGCGCAGGCGACCTGTCGTACGAGTGCAAGGCCGTTGCCGACAAGCCGGGCACGTTCGCATGGACCTTCGCCGGCCCGAACGCCAAGCTGCTCGACGCCAACAAGAAAGAAGTCGGCAAGTACTACGGTGGCCCGACCTGGGAATCCACCGACGGCTCGAAAGTGACCGGCAAGCAACTCGCCGTGTCCCCGGGCGCCGCCGGCTCCATCCCGCTGCAACTGGTGCAAGCCAACCCGTCCGTGGGTGAAGGCGCCATGAAGGATGTGACCTACATCCAGCGCCTCAAGACCGTCGGCGGCGTCGCCCCGGCCAGCCCGGCCTGCGAAGCCAAGAACGTCGGTGCCAAGACCACCGTGCCGTATCAGGCTGACTACGTGTTCTTCAAGAAGGGCTGATCGGCCTTCACCTTCGGGTGACACGCCACCACCCTCGCGGTGGACGAAAAAAGCCGGCAGCGATGCCGGCTTTTTTGATTGCGCGTTGCCTGCGTCCGCGGATTGCGGCGGTGTGCCAGCAAGGACGACGACCGTGGCACACGCCGCAAATCCCCCGGCCTGGGTTGATCGAATGGCGCCACTGGCTGGCCCCCTTTGGGAAAGGGGGCGTCATCGGGGTGGCGAATCGCCCGCATTCGCGTTGCCATTTGGCACGCACCGGAAATCCCCCAAGCCAGCGTGGATTCACCAGCGTCGAGGGCTTGCCCCCTTTAGGAAAGGGGGCGGCACGGTGGCGCCGATTGGGAGAGGACCGGCATTTTTGTTGGATGAACTGCTGCACTCGCCCCCTTTCCTAAAGGGGGCAATGCATATGACGCAGGTTCACGATCGATGCATGGGGGATTTCCGATCGCCACGAGAGTGGCCGCCTGCAACGCCCCAATTACCCGCGCCCCCAATCCGCCATCGCCAGTCACCCGTTCCGCCCCCTTTCCTAAAGGGGGCAATGCATATGTCGCTCGTTATAAAAAGTTGCATGGGGGATTTTCGGTCTTCGCCTCCGTTGCCGCCTGCATCAGCTTCCCCCGCGCCCCCAACCGTTTCCATTAAACTCGCCCCACCCCTGCCCGCCCACCTCACGGAGAACCCCATGAAGAAGACGCTTGCCCTGTTCCTCGCCGCCCTGATCAGCGTGGCCGCCACCAGCGCCATCGCGCAAACCACCGTAAAGCGCTTCGGCTCCGAGAAAAGCATCATCGCCTCCGCCATCTGGGCGGGCGACACGCTGTATATCTCCGGCCAATTGCCCACGCCCACCCCGGCGGACCCGGTCAAAGGTACACCGGCCAAGTGGGAGGGCGATACTAAAACCCAGACGATCAGCACGCTGAAAGTCATCGAAAACATCCTCAAGGAGCAGGGCCTCAGCATGGGCGATGTCGTGCAACTGCGCGTATACCTGGTGCCGGATCCGGCCACCGGCAAGATCGACTTCGCGGGCATGAACGACGCCTACAAGATGTACTTCGGCACCAAGGAGCAACCGAATAAGCCGGTGCGCGCAACGGTGCAGGCAGGGCTGGTGGTGCCGGGGGCGCTGGTGGAAATTGAAGCGGTGGCGATTCGCTCGAAGTAACGCTAAAGAACCCCGGCGCCAGGCCAGTCTTCCGGCAGGCGCCAGGGTCAGTCGAACTCGACCTTCTTGCCGGCGCCGGCCAACACGCCCGACACAAACTTCTTCCAGGTCGGGTTCGGCACCCACACGCTTAGTACCTTCTCGCGGCTTTCCTCGATCGAAGCGCCTTCGGTGAGCACGCGATACAGAAACGTGAACGAAGAGCCGCGCAGGTTGATCTGGCAGTGCACCAGCACGTTCTTCTTCGCAGCGGTTTTGAGCACCTCGGTGAACACACGAAAATCCTCGGGTGAGGGGTCGCTCCATTTCACGGGAATGTTCACGTAGGTCACGCCCTGCGCCGCGAGGATGGCGCCTTCATCTTTCACCGCTTCCGGGTATTCGGGCGGCGCGATATTGATGACCATGTCATAGCCAACGGCTTTGGCGCGCTTCAGATAGTTCGCGTCCGGTTGCGCAGAGGAACTGAGCCCCGGACGCCACTGCACCAGGTTCTTGGGGTCGCCTTCGGCGGCGCTAGCGATGTGTGGCAGAAGCAGCAGGCCAAGGCAGGCGAGGGTACGCAGGAACATGGGGCGGACTCCGGTGAAGGGTGTGGCGACTCTATCTCAGGCACACTTCCATTGACAAAAAAGGAAAAACTCAAGCACTGGCGCGCCTCCTGGCACGAAAATGCCCGGAAAGCCGCGCCAGTGCTTGAGTTTCACATTTCTACCTTAGCCAGCCCAACGAATTCTCTGTCCGCCCGGAGGGTCGGTATTCAGCGCTCACCCAGCCGTTGTAGCCGATCTCATCGACCAGCGCGAACAGGCGTTCGAAGTTGACCTCCCCGCTGCCCGGCTCGTGGCGCCCTGGCGCATCGGCGAACTGGATGTGGCCGATGTGCGGCAGCAGGCGGCGCGTGTTCGTGATCAGGTCCTCGCTCATCATCTTCATGTGGTACCAGTCGTACTGCAGCCGCAGGTTGGCTGCGCCCACCTGTTGCATGACGTGCAGCGCGTAGTCGCTGGTCGCCACGAGGTACGCCGGCACATCGATTGTGTTGATGGGTTCCAGGTTCACGCAGATGCCGGCCTCCGCGCATTTGGCGGCCGCATGACGCAGGTTTTCGGTCAGGGCATTGGTGGCGGCCAGCGCATCACTACCGGATACCCGCACGCCCGCCAGGCAATTGAGCTGTTTGACGCCGATCTCGCTTGCATAGCTGACCGCCTCGGCCACGCATATGCGAAACGTCTCTTCGCGGCCCGGCACGCCGGCAAAGCCCCATTCGCCGGCTTTGTGGTCGCCGGCGCGGATGTTCATCAGCACCGGGGTGAGCCCGTGCAAATCCAGTTGCGCTCGCACGGCGTAGGGCTCGAACTCGTAGGGGTAATGGAACTCCACCCCGCGAAATCCCGCCGCCGCCGCCGCTGCAAAGCGTTCCATGAACGGCAGTTCCGTGAACAGG
>CAYSKY010000103.1:0-2329 GCA_964431425.1 uncultured Burkholderiales bacterium | reverse complement strand
AGGTGATGTTGGCGGCAAAACGCGGCATGTGCTTGGGAAGGGGAGAGGAAGGGTGCGACTGTCCGAAACGGCGCGATGGCTGTTCATGATGCCACTGTTTGCCAATCTTGCGTTTCGCCGCGCCTACCTGAACCGCATGTTGGCGCTGCCGCTACTGGATTTGGGCGTCACCGGCATTTTCATTTGCATCACCGGTCGCTTCGAGGTGATCCCTAAGGTGGTGGCCGGTTTACTACTGCTGGGCGCCGCCGCGTGGTGCGCGGGCGCGTGGCTGTTCCGGCCGATTGCCGCATTCCAGCGGGGCGACGGCAACGGCCGCCGCGCAGCACTGCGAATCCAGAACCTGCCCAAGTTTTCCGGGCTGGCCGCCTTTGGACTGGTGCTGGTGTATTGCGTCACGGCATTCGCGCTCAAGGTGTTCGCCCCGGCGGACGCCATGCTGGACGGCGTGCCCACCTGGTACCTCGCCGCGGCCATCGTCTGGTATTCGCTGGTGTACGCGAGCTTTTATGCCTATTTCATTTACTTTCTCGTCAGCGATCTCACGCTGACCATGCGGCGCCATTTTCGCGACACCCTGCAATTTGCACCGCGCCGCGCCAGCGGCAGTGTGCGGCTGGGACTGGCCCGCAAGCTGGGCGTGAGCTTTGTCATCATCGGCATCCTCCCGGCACTGCTGCTGGCACTGGACCTTACCGCGTTCGAGCCTTTGCGGTCTGCGCAGGGGCTCAGCACCGGCAAGGTGATCGCGCTGGACCTGATCGCCTCGCTGTACATCATCGGCGCCTCGGTGTTGTTTGTCAGCCGCAGCCTGCTGGCACCCACCCGGGAATTGTTCCTGGCGCAGGAAAGCGTGCGGCGCGGCAACCTTGAATCGAAAGCCGCCGTGCTGACCGATGACGAACTGGGCGAAGTGACCTCACGCTTCAATGTCATGGTCGATGCCCTGCGCGAGCGTGAGCTGATCAAATCGGCGCTGCACCGCTATCTCTCGCCCACCGTGGCTGATGAATTGATCAAGAGCGGCGGCCTGATCGAATCGCAGTCGGTGGAGGCCACCGTCATGTTCACCGACATCGCCGGCTTCACCACGCTGTCCGAATCGCTGGCGCCGCAGGAAACGGTGGACCTGCTCAACGCCTACTTCTCGGTACTCAATGCCGTGATCCACCGTTGCGGGGGCACGGTGAACAACTTCGTGGGCGATGCGGTGGTGGCGATCTTCAATGTGCCCACCCGGCACCCGCAGCACGCCCGCGCCGCCATCGAGGCCGCGGTGGCCATCCAGGGTGCACTGGATGCGGAGCAGTTCACGCTGGCCTCGGGGCGCCGCATCTCGCTGCCCACCCGCATCGGCATCAACACCGGCTTTGTGTGCGCCGGCAGCATCGGTTCGGCCGAACGGCAGGGCTACACCGTGTATGGCGATGCCGTGAACCTGGCCGCGCGCATCGAGCCGCTGAATAAGCGTTACGGCACACGCATCCTCGCCTCGGAAAGCACGGTGGCCGCGGCGCTGCTGCAGGGACTGCCCGCGGAGGGCATGGCGCCGCTGGGCCGGACCGCGGTGGCCGGCCGACGCGAGGAGGTCATGGTGTATCGTGTGGAGACAGGTGCCGCCGGCTGAACCCGCGATGCCTGCAAAGTGCCGTCGCCAACCGGCGAACGCCGCCGCCTCGCGGGATAATCACGGTTCCGCACGTTTCACCATCCAAGTCTGGTTCCATGTCCGCCCATCACCACGCCGCACCTGCTCCCGCCCCCGCCGCCACCGATCCGTCGCAAGCCTCCGCCAAGCCCTACAGCGACTGGAGCGTGATCCGCTCGCTGGTCCCCTACCTGTGGGACTTCCGCTGGCGGGTGGCGCTGGCGCTCACGTTCCTGGTCACGGCCAAGCTCGCCAACATCGGCGTGCCGCTGATCCTCAAGGAAATTGTCGATTCGCTGGATAAATCCAAGGCGGTGCTGGCGGTGCCCTTTGCAATGCTGATCGCCTACGGCGCGCTGCGGCTGTCGTCCACACTGTTTGGTGAGCTGCGCGACATCGTTTTCGTGAAAGTCACCCAGCGTGCCATGCGCCGCATCGCGCTCAAAGTGTTCCGCCATTTGCATGGCCTGTCGCTTCGTTTTCACCTGGAACGCCAGACCGGCGGCGTGACGCGCGACATCGAACGCGGCACGCGCGGCATTTCCACGCTGCTGTCGTTCATGCTGTTCTCGGTGATCCCCATCATCCTCGAGATCACGCTGGTGACAGTGCTGCTGGCGAAGAAGTTCGACATCTGGTTTGTGGTCATCACGCTGGCCGCCATCGTGCTCTATATCGCCA
>CAYSKY010000102.1:0-9093 GCA_964431425.1 uncultured Burkholderiales bacterium | reverse complement strand
CATACAACCCGATAAGCGGTGCGATGAGACAACATTCTGGGAGCGTTTCAATGCGGACAGGCCAAAGCTATTCGGCGCACTGTTAGATGCTATCGCAGGGGCACTGAAACACCTCCCGGACATCAAACTGGATGCGATGCCGCGCATGGCCGACTTTGCTCGGATTGCCTGCGCGTATGCGGAGTTCGCGGGAATCGGCTCCAGAGCGATGCTCGACATTATCTTGAACCACACTTCAAGGCAAATTCAGGAAGTCCTTGAGGCGGACCCAGTGGCAGTCGCCGTAGTTCGTTTTATCCAGAAGAGACAGACCTGGACAGGCACTGCCGGGCAATTGTTGGACTTGCTGAATGAGTCCGTTCCAACCCCGCGCCCAGAGGGATGGCCTCGTCAGGCTAACTACCTAACCCGCAAGATGAACGTGCTGCACGCGACGCTAAATGACGCTGGATTCAGCGTTCGCAAGCACAAATGTGGTCCAAATCGGGACAGGCTGCTCACGCTAGAGATCGCCCCGGATTTATCGTCTTCATCGTCCGCATCGGCCAGACCTTCGGCTATTGGGAAGGGCGAAGTGGACGATACATCCACAATGTCGTCCGCAATATCGCCCGGCCTAGACACCAGTGCTGGCGAGTGTTCCGACGATGCGGACGATACGGACGGTACCTTTACTCCGATTTCTGGCAGCACGGACTCTCAGAATGCTGTGGTGCTGACGGCATGAGGCTCACAGGCATCCACTGCATCGTGGCGGGTGAAAAAGTCGGACCGGGACTAACTCCCGCCGGACAACATCAAACCCGTTGGCTACAAATGCGGCCTTGGCTTAATCGCAATCTAATAATGCAATACCAAAAAGGAGAAAGTATGAAACCGACTAAACAACTGGCTGATGAATTTCATGGCGCCATGTACAAACTGCATGATCGCGCTTGTTCAGAGACGGGCTACGCTCACCCAGCCTTGCAGCGCATGCTGGAAAATCTCGGAGGATTAAAGACTGCGAAAAAACTCATCAACGCTCAGAACGTTTCGAAAGGCTTTACGGCGCTGCGGGCTCGAAATAAGCTGCATCTCACAACTGAGGCCATGATCATTGACAATGAAAGGTGGCACCCGCTCTTCTCCAATGCGGAACTCGCAATTTGCCGCGAACGCTTGATCGAGCATGATTACCGTCCCGCCCGCCTTTCTGCCAAAAAGGATATTGAGCGGGCTGCGCTCTTCTGTACCAAGAGCGCATTTGAGCCGCAAACTCCGAGAAATTACTTGTAAATCACGGTTGCCGCTAGAACAGGTACGGTCTTGCCGCCTAGTTGGGCATTGGCAGAGTAATAGCCAGCCGCGCAAATTTGCCCGCCGATTCGCAGTTCACCAGAGAAGGCCAACATGGTGCGCGCTTCCTTTCCGGCGAACACCATAAAGCGAGTCCGTCTGTCACCGAGAGTGATCAAATAGGAGCTCAAAGTCTCATCCTTATCTGCGCGCTCAAGGATGCCGCACCAACGGTACAGCTTCTTGTTGGGCTCCACGAGGGGGCGAATGACATTGGTATAGTCGTCCGGCGCCTTATTGGCTTCAGCGTAAATGCGCTCCTCTTCGGACATGGGGGCAGCATTCTTCTCGGCGCTTTGATCGGCTTTCTTTCCAGAGGCGGGCGCTGCGGGCTTAACCCGGAGTGCGGCAAGCCGCTCTTCTTCGCGTTTGCGCTGCTCTGCGTCTGCGATTTTCTTCCGCTCTGCTTCGAGGGCATCGCGTTCAGCTTGCGCCTCCCGCAATTGGCTTTGCCGCTTTTCGTCTTCCTCCTTTGCTACCTTGATTCGCGCCGCTTCAGCTGCCCTATTTTCAGCCATCTTGGCGTCTTTGCGGCTCACCATGCCAGTGGCAAAGTCCGCGAACTCGTCTAGGAATCTCTTGATCGCCGGAAAGTCACTTGGGCAGCCCATACCTGGCTTACCCAGTGAATCAATTCGTTGGCGAAGCCTATCCGCACTATTGTCCGACCTTCCAGATGCCCCGTCCAAGCTGTCCAGAATCTCGAACATCGCTACATAGACTTGGCGCGCTTGACTGCTTGGCGATGTCTTGCCGCTACGCGTTCTTTCCTGTAAGCAGTTAGCACCCGCCCCATACTCATTTACCAGCACATCGCTTAGTTTTCCGGCTGACCGATAGTCAGCCGCCATCGGTAGCCGACCCCTGCGCTCTACTTGGGCGAAGTATTCCGATTCAATTTCGGCAAACAGACTCTCCTTTGTCGCGCCCGAATTGCTCGGTGCTGCAGCAGTCGCTGCCTTGGCTCGCGAAAGAATGCGGTCTAGAGAGCCTCCGATCGTCTGACCGTCTGCGCTGAGCGCTGTAAATAGCAGCGCAAGCCAAATGCAATTTGTGCGTTTCATTTCGTGATTTCCCCTTTTGTCATCCCTGCGTCAGCAGAAACTTCCCGCCCGCCTGCTCATATTTAGGAGGATTGGGCGGGCGGGGAGTGACAGGAAGTCCGCTTTTCTCCTACCGCGCAGGTTGGTAGACATTACGAAAATGTCACGATTAGTGCGTGGCCTTTTAGTATACCGCGCGAGAAATTGGGAGGGTGAGAGCCACCCTACGCAAGAAGTTTGGAATCAGAGTCCGCGCACTGCGCCTAGCGGCGAAAATGTCGCAGGAGGCCTTTGCTGATAAATGCGGATTTGCGCGCAGCTACATGAGCCGAATCGAGAGAGGCGCTGGGAACCCCTCGCTGGACGCAATTGAAACCATTGCGGGTGGACTGCGAGTGCCAGTGAAAGATCTCTTTGACGATTAACGCACTCTACATACAAGCGCTACGGGCTAACTGCTCCTTCATTCCCAGTTGACAAGTCTGCTTCAGTAACTCCGTATCTGCGAACACGTATCGCATTGAGACGAGATTCTCTGCCAATCCTTATGAGGGCCGCCTTCGCTCGCTTGCTAACTTCTCCACCGGCCATTTGCGCTGCATTTTGCAAAGCAGCCTTAACCATGCCATTCAAACTTGCACCGTGGTCACCCTTGAAAGCTTCAAGAAAACTGTCTTCAGTTGCTTCCAAAAGCGCTTGTTCATGACGACGCGACCACCCGCTGCCTTGCGCAATATGCTTTAACGCATCCACCAATGGGACTTTTTCATGAGACTGGCTAGCACGTAGCGCAAATTTTTCGCGAATCGCGGGATCAGAAATCTCTCCAGAAAAAGTGTAATCCTCTAGTTCAAAGAGTTTCGAATCAGCGGCCCTCGCGTCAACATAAAAATCAATCAACTCATCGGCAGCATCTTGATGTCCCAATTGCCGCAACAATCCAACAGTGCCATTCAAGTTTAGAGGGGAAATTTGCCCAACAGATTTCTTGAAGCTTTCGCACAGCGACGCAACCAACTCCGCTCCGTTGTTATTGAACGAGGTATGAAAGAGCTGCCAAGACTGCGTAAACGAGGCCTCCAAATCAGCAGCCTCTAATCGCCTGTGCAGGTTAGCGGCCGCGTCTGAGATGCCTGATTCCTCGACGTATCCATTTTGGATCACCCGAAAGATGGCCTTATCAAATTCATCCATCATCACGAAGCCATAGTTTTCTAGCACTGCGCGCCATGCGGTTGCTTTCGCATCCCCTTCCTCCCCGTCGGAATCTTTCATGCCCCACACATACTGATTCCAGTCTTCAATGAACTTAATGTCCGGCTTCGATTCGTCATGCTCGTAGTGGCACCAAGTGAGCAGCACGAGCGTCATGGCCGCTTGCTCCTCGATCTTCGGGTGCAAGCCAGTCGTCACGCCATGAATTAGATTCATCAGGTTGCAAATCTTTCGCAACACTCGAATATTGCGAACTCCGAGGCGCGTTGCAAATTCCTTTAGCTTCGCCCTGCAAACGATATCTTGCGGAACGCCGGACTCAAATGCCTCAAGAGGCGTTGGCGAGAACACCAACTCGATGTCGATTACTTTCTCTCGGTATTTCTCATAGATGGCCTTGCTATCCAGTTTCTCGTCATTGAAGATAAGTACGACTTTGCATCGCTTTTCTTCTTTCAACTCGGAAATGAAGCCCAGTAACTCGTCGGGCTTGACGAGATTTCCATTTAACCGCTCAAAATCATCCAGGCAGACAATTGTGTCTTTAATCAAATGAGGCAATATGGCCTCAAGGCCGATGGACAGGTGTTTTAGGTACGGTGCATCCTTCGCTTTGGGCAACGAAGGCAAGTACTGCTTTACGCCTTCCCAACCCAAAGTGAGCCATTCTTCGTTAATGGTCTTGGCGTCAATCTCTTGGCCGATTAGGCTCACGGCCTTTGACTTTCCGAAGATTGCGTTGCGCAAGTCAGCGATAGACGCAATGCCAAACAAAGAAACATAGCAAATCTTCTTAAGTTTTATCTGCGCTTTGTTGTCTATTACCAGTTGATTCCAAGCATAGGTTTTCCCAACGCCCCACGCCCCTTTGAGCGCAAGAACCTCAGGCTGCTTACTCCCGAGGAATCTCGCCACAACTGACTTCACTGTTTCAATTGTCAAATGCCACCTCTATCGGAATTTCAGCCCACTGTCTGAATTATCAGACGCTATGATTTTGCTCTCTAAAGCATAGCCTAGAGGGCTAGTTTCGCGAAGAAGCCGCAACCTTCCAACTGATCGCCATGAAGAACACACCCCGACCGCGAATCTTGTTAGCATTGCCCAATGGATCAAAACATTCTTGACGCCGCGCTCCCCGATGCATTACGGCAATCTGAAGTTAGCCAAGACTTAATTCCGAGGATTGCACGAGATACCGCGCTGTTGGCCCAAATTGAAACGTCTGTAAAGGGCATTCCAACTTCGCATGATTTGCACCTTTCAGATGCACGAAGGTTAGATTTTCTCGCCGATGAATCGGTGCATCTTGTTTTGACGTCTCCCCCCTATTGGACTCTAAAGCAGTATGAGGAGGACGGCGGTCAACTTGGACATGTGAGTGACTACACCACTTTTCATGAAGAGTTGGACAAAGTCTGGCGCCATTGCTACCGCGCATTGGTGCCAGGAGGACGCCTAATTTGTGTCGTCGGCGACGTATGTCTATCGCGCAAGAAGAACAACGGAGTACACGAAGTTATACCGCTGCACTCAACAATTCAGGAAAGATGTCGTGATATCGGCTTTAGCAATTTGGCTCCAATAATCTGGAGCAAGATTGCAAATGCTGTTTATGAGGCAAAGGGTAACGGTGCCGGATTTCTCGGAAAGCCGTATGAGCCAAATGCGGTAATAAAGAACGACATTGAATTTATATTGATGCTACGGAAGCCGGGAGGATATCGCTCGCCGAGTCCAGCAAAGCGATTGCTTAGCGTCATTCCAGCCGATTCTTATAGGGTCTGGTTCAATCAAATTTGGACTGGCATTACCGGTGCATCCACCAAGAATCATCCAGCACCTTATCCAGTTGAACTCGCCGAGAGATTGGTGCGCATGTTTTCGTTTGTCGGGGACACCGTGTTGGACCCTTTCATGGGGACAGGTAGCACTACAATCGCCTGCGCCAAATGGGGAAGGAATAGCATTGGCTCGGAAATTAGCAAGAAGTACCTCAAGTACGCGCATTCGAGAATCTGTAAAGAAACTACAGGTTTGTTTAGCAGTGCGCTCATTTCCACACATGGCGACAACTAATTGAATGCTAGACCGCACTGAAACAAATAGGCTCGTTTCCGCCGCTGTAATGCAGTACTGGTCCGTGCGGGGGAAGCAAAAGGATACCCAAGGCACTGCGACGGGTTCCCGCGACTACGGTCGCCGGACGGAGGTTACAGGGGGCAAGCAACTGGACGGTTTCATCGAACTGGTGCGGGCCGCTTTGCTTGACTGTGGCTTAAACGATTCAGATATCTACACTGGTAGGTCAAAATCCGAAATTCCCGGCTACTTCCGTCCAACGAAGAATTGGGATGTGGTTGCAGTTCGGAAGGGCAGAGGCGGAGAAACCTGCTTGGTTGCTTGTGTCGAGATCAAAAGCCTTGGCGGCCCCTCGTTCGGCAACAACTTCAATAATCGCGTTGAAGAGGCCCTCGGCAATGCGACTGATGTATGGACGGCATACGAGCGCGAAATACTGCCTATCGATCCCAAGCCTTTTCTTGGCTACTTGATGTTGCTCGAAGACGAAATTGGTTCGCAATCGAATGTCCGGATCACCTCACCACATTTTGCGATTGATCCCATCTTTGACGGCAGCTCGTATTCAGACCGAATGCAAATTCTCTGCAAAAGGCTAATGAGAGAGCGAGTTTATGATGCAGCAGCGTTAGTGCTCGCTTCTAGAGAGAATGGAGCACTGGGGGAGTTCACGGAGCCAGATGAAGATCTCACGGCGTACCGCCTCGTCGCGGCTTTAAAGCCCCATGTTGAAGCACATCTCGCTCAACATGCGTAGCGACTAGGACCACTTGTTCGAGCAAGATTGCTGGCAAGTGGCCTGAACGCCTACTCTCAGCGGTTCAATCGACGATTGGCTTCGGGGTCAGGTAGTGTCACCACACCCCACATCCGGCGATGGGTAGAACGATGGGTGGGAGCGGCAAATATCCCGAAGTTCGAAGCGGGACAAGAGAATTTGGCGGAGGCGGTGAGATTCGAACTCACGGATGGCTCTCACCATCGCTGGTTTTCAAGACCAGTGCCTTAAACCACTCGGCCACACCTCCGGACACTTGAATCATGCAACTTGGCCCGCATTTTACCATTGACGGCCGGCACGTCCGTACCCGCCCGCCGGAACTTTACATTTAAGCTATAGTCTCAGCCGCACACCCAGTGGCCCCTGCTGCCGGGGTGCCTGAACCGCCTTAATGGAGAAAGCCATGACCCAAGACGTCCAAATCCTGCGCCCGGTTGAAGTTGCCGTCTCGACGCAAAACCGGGTCTTGCGCAACACCTACCTGCTGCTGGCACTGACCATGGTGCCGACCATTCTCGGCGCCTCGCTGGGCATGGCCACCAAGTTCGCCTTTATGCCGGGCAGCCCGGTGCTGGGCTTCATGCTGTTCCTCGCGATTGCCTTCGGCTTTTTCTATGGCATCGAAAAGACCAAGAACAGCGTCTGGGGCGTGGCCCTGCTGCTGGGTTTCACGTTCTTCATGGGCCTGATGCTGTCCGGCCTGCTGGGACGCGTTATGAACCTGAAGGACGGCGGCACGCTGATCGCCACGGCCGCGGGCGGCACCGGCGTGATCTTCTTTGCCATGGCGTCACTGGCTTCGACCATCAAACGCGACATTTCCGGAATGGGCAAATTCCTGTTCGTCGGCGTGCTGCTGCTCTTGATCGCGGCCTTCGCCAACGTCTTCCTGCAGTTGCCGGCCCTGTCGCTGACCATCATGGTGGTCGCAATCGGCATTTTCTCGGCCTTCCTGCTGTATGACATCAACCGCATCATCACCGGCGGCGAAACCAATTACGTCACCGCCACACTGAACATCTACCTGGACATCTACAACGTGTTCAGCAACCTGCTGGCCCTGTTGGGCATCACCAGCAGCGACTGAGCGGGATTCATGAACGCAAAAAAGCGGCCTTCGGGCCGCTTTTTTGTTGAATAGCCGACTTGCAAACTCAAGCACTGGCGCGGCTCACAGGCCGAAAATGCCCGGAAAGGCGCGCCAATGCTGGTTCTACATTGCCCGATGAGGGATGGAACGGTGTTCAGGCCCGTTCAAACAGTGCGATCGACTCCACGTGCGCGGTGTGCGGGAACATGTTGACCACGCCCGCGGCCTTGAGGGCAAAGCCGTTGATCTGGGTGAGGATGGCGGCGTCTCGCGCCAGTGTGCCGGGACTGCAGGAAACATAAACAATGCGCTTGAGCTCGGGGCGCCGTGCCGCATCCAGCAGTTTGCAGACTTCGGCGGCACCGTCGCGCGGCGGGTCGATCAGCATCTTGGAGACGCGCGGCACGCGGGCCATGGCCGCTTCCTGATCGGTGTAGAGGTCGGCCGCAAAAAAGCTTGCGCGATCACCCAGGCCGTTGCGGGCGGCATTCTCGGCGGCACGCCGGGTCAGCGCTTCGCTGCCTTCCACCCCGACAACCGTGGCGCCGCGCGCGGCAACCGGCAGGCTGAAATTACCCAGCCCGCAAAACAGGTCGGCGATCGTCTCGCCCGGCTTCGGGTCCAGCAGGCCCATCGCGCGCAGCACCATCAGACGGTTGACCCGGTGATTCACTTGGGTGAACTCGGTGGGCCGGAACAGCAGTTCCAGGCTGAAATCGGGCAACGTGTAGGTGAGTTCCGGCGCGTCTAGCGGGTACCAGGGCACGGCGGTCTCCGGCCCCTTCACCTGCACCCACCACTGGATGCGGTGGGCATCCGCGAAGGCGCGCAGTTTCTCTTCGTCGCCCGGCGTCAGCGGCTCGAGGATGCGAAGCACCAGTGCGGTGATGTGCTCACCCACGGCCACTTCGATTTGCGGAATGCGGTCGCGCGTATCGAGTGTGGTCATCAGCTCGCGCAGCGGATCGATCATGCGCCCCACCCCGCCGGCCAGCACCTCGCAGGCATGCATATCGGCCACGTAGCTGGATTTCTTTTCGCGAAATCCCACCAGCACGCCACCCTTCTTGGGCACGTAATGCACCGACAGGCGCGCCCGATGCCGGTATTCCCAGGGCGAGGCGTAGATCGGCGGCAGCACCCGTTCCGGCTTCACCTGCCCGATACGAGCGAGATTGTCTTCCAGCACGCGCTGCTTGGCCGCCACCTGCAGGCGCGGATCGGCGTGTTGCTGAGCGCAGCCGCCGCAGATTTCATAAAAGCCGCAGCGCGGGCTGACCCGGTCTGAAGACTGCGTGTGCAAACGCACCAGGTTGCCGGTATCAAAGGTCTTTTTGCGGCGCGACGGTTCGTACTCGACACGCTCGCGTGGCAGCGCGCCTTCGATGAACACCACCTTGCCCTCCACGTGGGCCACGCCGCGGCCTTCGTGGTCCAGCGAGTCAATCAGGGCGTTCTGGTTCGGGAAGACGGGTTTGTTCGGGGACATAAAGTCGGTATACTGGCTGGGGGCGACGACGCGAGGCCGCATTATACGCGTCACA
>CAYSKY010000101.1:8880-9151 GCA_964431425.1 uncultured Burkholderiales bacterium | reverse complement strand
AGACGGATCATCGCCGCGCACCAGCGCCACTGCTTCAACGCCCGCCGGCAGCTTGACTTGGGACAGGTGGAGGGTGTGACCGGCGGCCAGATCCTTCAGATCGACCTCAATAAACTCAGGAAGATCCTTGGGCAGGCAGTTGATGTCAAGTTCATTGATGATGTGCGACGCAATGCCGCCCGATTGCTTGACGCCCGGCGACACTTCTTCATTGACGAAGTGGATCGGCACCTTCATGTGGATCTTGCGGTCCGCTGCAACGCGCTGGAAG
>CAYSKY010000101.1:0-8870 GCA_964431425.1 uncultured Burkholderiales bacterium | reverse complement strand
TTTTTCTTCCATGCGTGCATCTGTACGTCGCGGAGCAGCACCTGTTCGGCCGTGCCGTCGATGTCCATATCGAGGATTGAAGCGTGGAAAGCTTCCAGCTTCAGCTTGTGGAAGAGATCGTTGTGATCAAGCTCGATCACGGTGGCCGGCTTGCCGGCGCCATATACGATGCCCGGCACCTTGTCCGCGCGACGCAGGCGGCGGCTCGCACCCGTACCCTGTCCTTTGCGCGATTCTGCTTTAATTGCGATTTTCATAATTGACTCCAAATGTGCAACTGCGCCGGGATGAAGCGCCGCTGCGGTTACGAGCCATCCGCGACCAGATGACTCCTCAAATGCGCCCCGGTTTCCCGGGCCGCTAAAAACTGTTGCCGCTATTCCGTAAACAGTGAACTTACCGAACCGCCCTCTGCAATTCGCCGGATGGTTTCAGCGATCAGTTCCGCAGTACCGATCTGGCGAATCTTCTTGCAAGCCTGTGCTTCCGGCTTCAGGGGGATGGTATCGGTCACCACCAGCTCATCGATCACCGAATTTTCGATGCGTTCGATGGCGGGTCCCGACAGCACCGGGTGCGTACAGTAAGCAATCACCCTTGCAGCCCCCTGCCCCTTCAATGCCTTGGCCGCTTCCGTCAGCGTCCCGGCCGTATCCACAATGTCGTCCATGATCACGCATGAACGCCCTTCCACCTCGCCGATGATGTTCATCACCTGCGATACATTCGCCCGCGGACGGCGCTTGTCGATAATCGCCAGATCCGCATCCAATTGCTTGGCGATGGCACGCGCCCGTACAACACCACCAACGTCCGGTGACACAACGATCAGGTCCGGATAATCGTGTTTCCAGACATCGCCCAACAGAATTGGCGTGGCGTAGATGTTGTCCACGGGGATGTCAAAAAACCCCTGAATCTGGTCCGCATGCAAATCCATCGTCAGCACGCGGTCCACACCGACACCAACCAGCATGTTGGCCACCACCTTTGCCGTGATCGCCACCCGAGCGGAACGCGGCCGCCGGTCCTGGCGCGCGTAACCAAAGTAGGGCATCGCCGCCGTGATTCTGGCGGCACTCGATCGCTTCAGTGCGTCAGCCATGACCATGACTTCCATCAGGTGGTCGCTGGCTGGCGCGCAGGTCGACTGCAGGATGAAAACGTCCTTGCCGCGAACGTTTTCCATAATTTCCACCATCACCTCGCCGTCGCTGAACTTGCCGACTTTGGCGCGGCCGAGTTGTGTACCCATCTGCCGCGCCACTTCCTTGGCGAGCTTCGGGTTGGCACTACCGGTGAAGATAGTCAGGTTATCAAAAGCCATGCGAGCGCCCCATTCTCACGATTGGAAGGAAGGTCACTTCAGGCGCACACCCGACCGAACGATAGAGTCGGAGGCAGCGTGCGCCATTGTCTGGCTGGGGAGGTAGGGATCGAACCTACGAATGCCGGAATCAAAATCCGGTGCCTTACCACTTGGCGACTCCCCAATCACTTCAGTCACACAAGGGATGTTTCTCCAACCCCTGTGCAACAAATCCTTTGTATTCCGGCGGCAATTGCTGGTATGCGTCCCGTGCATCCTGTTCGGACTCAAACGCGGCGAAAACACACGCGCCGGAGCCGGTCATGCGGGCACCAAATACCGATTTATGGCACACCGCCTGCAGCGCCGCCAAGCTGGCCGCGACTGCCGGAAACGCTTTTACAACAACAGCTTGCAAGTCGTTTTTAGTGACTGCAAGCGCATTTGCCGAAAAGTCCGTTATTTTGAGGGGATTCGTGTTTCTTGTCAATTCCGGGTGCTGGAAAACGTAGGGCGTCGGCACCATGGCTGCCGGCATGAGTACCAGATACCACCAAAGCGGCAGATCAATCGTCACCAGTTCTTCGCCAACGCCTTCAGCCCATGCGGCCTTGCCATGGATAAAAAACGGCACATCCGCCCCCAGGCCAAGGCCGATTTCCATCAGCCGCACCCTGTCAAAGCCGATCCCCCACAAACGGTTCAAGGCGACCAAAACGCTTGCCGCATCCGAACTGCCACCGCCAAGACCGCCCCCCATCGGGATCTGCTTTTCAACTGAAATATCGGCGCCGAGACTTGTGCCCGAGGCCAACTTGAGCGCCCGGGCGGCGCGAACGACCAGATCGGCTTCCTCCGGCACGCGGGTAAGGCCGGTTCGGCGCGTAATCAGCCCATCTGTCCTGGCGAGAATCTCCAGTTGATCAGCGAAATTGATCAACACGAACACGGATTGCAACGCGTGATACCCGTCTTTACGGCGACCGGTCACATGCAAAAAAAGGTTTAGCTTGGCGGGAGCGGCAACGAGCATTACAGCGCCTTCCATTCGTCAATGACCAGTTTGACGACCACATCGCCCCTGGTCGCGGTGACGCGGTGTGCGTATCGGAATGGCGGTGCCGGCCGATACTCCTCCGCAAGCACCCGCCACGGTTCGCCCGTACCCACGAATACTTCAACTTCACCGCCATCACGCAGCCCGGCGCCCTGCACCCAGCCAGCGATGCGCTCGGTTTCAACGGGGACTCCCAACAATTGGACGGCAAGCTCGTTAAGGCTCGCGGCCTCAACAATTTCCTCACCGCGCCGCATCCGCGCGGGTCCAGTGCCCGCCTGGCTGACCTGCGCCACTTGGTTGCCAAATGGCGAAAACAAACCCATCTCTTCGGCCAGCGCCGTCCGTGTCCAGCGTAGCTGGCCGGAGTCGATCCGGTCGCCCGCTCTAACACTGATGCGGCCACGCATTTCAAAAAATTGGGCCACTGACCGTTCTTGGACCGAGTCCGACCGGGCGGTAAAGGGCTGGACTGGGTGCATACAGGCAGCAAGTATCAGAGCAAAAAAAAATACTGCCCATACCCGCCGGCAACGCGGTCCACCGCAAGCCGGTCGCTGCAAATATGACCCGATCACGGCCGGTACTTGCGCATGACCGCGTTCAATGCCTCGTGGTCCGGGTTTTCTGCGAGCGCGTTGCGCCACACCTTGACAGCTTCATCACGATTGCCGGAAGTCCAATGAATCTCGCCCAGATGCGCAGCGATCTCCGGGTCGCGTTTGGCACGGTAGGCCGCGGTCAATGTTTTCAGTGCTTCGTCTGTACGTCCGAGGCGGTACTGAACCCAGCCAAGACTGTCCTGGATAAACGCATCCGTCGGCGCGAGCTTCACAGCCGTCTGCACAAGCTCCAGTGCTTCCTGAAGGCGCACATTGCGGTCCGCAAGGCTGTAGCCTAGGGCATTGTAGGCGTGCGCGTTTTCCGGCTTGAGTTCGATCACCCTCCGAAGGTCGCGCTCCATCACATCGAGCATCTCGATCTTTTCAGCCACCATTGCACGGTCGTAAAGCAGATCGGAAGTATCCGGCTCCAACTTGATGGCATCCGAAAGAAAATCGAATGCATCACGATGCGCCCTGGCGTCACGCAGTAATTGTGACTCTGCAAGAATAAGTTGGATACGAGTCTCGGGGGATTCCGTTTCGGCGGACTGAGCATCCCGCAAAAAACGCCTGCCGGCTTCCATTCCATCGCGCCTGCTCAACACACCGGCAATTTTCAGCTGGGCGCTGACATAAAATTCACCCCGGCCGACCTGGCGGTACCAGTCAACCGCGACTGACGGCAATTTACGCGCCTCGGCAACCATGCCGAGGTTGAAAAAAACGGGGTTCTGGTCCGCTGGTTTCAGTTCCAGCACACGCCGGAACTGCAAGTCCGCCTCGACAAAGTCCTCAATTTGCTGGGACAGCAGCGCAATGGCATACGGAATTTCGGCGTCCGCGGGCTGCTGAAGCGCAGCCTTCGCGTACTGTTCGCGCGCAGACAGATAGGCCTTTTCACCGACTAGAAGACGCGCGTAAGCCAGCCTGACATCATTGGCATCCGGATACTTGCCTAGAAAATCACGCAGGTAGGGACCTGCCTTTCCAGGCACTGCGTCACGCAGTATTTGTGACCGCAAAATCGCCGTCTGCGTCCACTCCGGTCGCATTGCCTGTGCCTTGCCCACTTCGGTCAGGGCGGAATCAAAATCGCCTGCCGCCGCCCGCGCAATTGCACGCGCGAAATGGGCCTCCGGCAAATCGAGATACGGCTCGGTCAGCGCCCGGACAGCAATATCAACTTCAGCCTTGTCGACAAACTTGCCCAATAATCCGTTCAACTGCAATAGCAACGGCGCGGTTTTTCCGGTCTGTGCCAGGAGCGGCGTCAATGTCGTTCTAGCCGCTTCCAGCGTACTCTGGCTGCCCGCCAGCGCTACCAGCGCCTGCCTTGCCATGGGTGAACTAGGCTCAAGTGACAGCCACAGGGTCGTCGCATCCAATGCCCCCGCCATGTCCCGCGCCTGGAAAGCAAGCTCAACGGCACGTCGTGCAAGTTGCGGATCGCTGGTCTTTCGCGCCAAGTCCATCAGGCCGCGAAGGGCCAGACCGGTTCGGCCCCGCTGGCCGGCAATTTCCGAAATGAGATACTGGTAGAGGATCTGATCAGTCAGGCCCTGGGTGCTTTTCTGGGCGGCGGCCGCATCCTTTGCACTGGCCAACGACTTTGAGGGCACCTGCGCGACACTCGGATTGGCCATGGCCAGAAAAGCTGCAGGTACGACAACGGCCATCAAATATCTGAGTGCACAAAACATTCCGATTTCCTTCCTGAACCTGCTGGTTGCCTCTGCGGGCGGACCGTCACATGCCTGCCTCACATCATCATAATCGGTTCAGACCTGTGCGTCAGCGTAGAGTTCTTACCAAGTCGCCTTTGCACCAGGGGCGCCGTACAATGATTTTTTCCCGTTCGACCGCCTATGCCTGAACTGCCGGAAGTTGAAACCACCCGACTGGGTCTGCTGCCGCAGATTGCTGGGCGCCGGATCGTGGCTGTCCAGGTTCGCGACCGCCGCCTGCGGTGGCCAGTCCCAAAGCAGCTTGAGCAAAAACTGAAAGCCCAACGCGTGATCACGATCACCCGGCGGGCCAAGTACCTGCTCTGGGAGCTGGAATCCGGAATTCTGCTGACACACCTTGGCATGTCCGGATCGCTGCGCGTTCTCGACAGCAATGCCCCGCCCGGAAAGCATGATCATGTCGACATCGCCTTCGACAATGGCAGGAGCATCCGCTACACGGACCCCCGCCGCTTTGGCGCCATGCTATGGATTGGAGGCCCGGCCGACCAGCATCCTCTTCTGCGTGAGTTGGGCCCGGAGCCGCTTTCGGACGGCTTTGATGGTCCGGCGCTGTACAACGCTTCACGCGGGCGGTCGGTGAGTGTCAAAGAGTTCATCATGAATTCCCATGTTGTCGTTGGCGTTGGCAACATTTACGCATCCGAGTCGCTGTTTCGCGCAGGCATCCGGCCGACCACACGGGCAGGCACACTGTCACTTGCCCGGTGCATCAGGCTCGCGGAGGCCATCAAGGTCACCCTGGCCGCTGCCATCCGGGCGGGGGGTTCTTCGTTGCGGGACTATGTCCAGGCAAGCGGCGAACTGGGTTATTTTCAGGTCGAAGCTTTCTGCTATGACCGTGAAGGCCTGGCTTGCAGGCTTTGCAGTGGACTGATCCGGCAAATCCGTCAGGGGCAGCGCTCAACCTACTACTGCCCCCGCTGCCAGAAGTAGAATAGCCGCATGAGCCGTATTCCGACCATCACCGAGCGACTCGCGGACTTGCAGTCCTGGCGCTACGGGCTGACCACACTGGTCGGTCGGGTGCGGGGAACACTCGACACGCATGGATTTCTCACCGCGAACAGCGACGCCGCAATGCGCGACCTGCTGGAAAAAGTTGCGCGCCAGCGCATCACAGTCGCGTTTGTCGCGGAGGTGTCGCGCGGAAAGTCCGAACTCATCAACGGGCTTTTCTTTGCGGACTTGGGCCGTCGTTTGCTGCCGTCCGGCCCGGGAAAAGGGACTAGGTGCGTGACCGAATTGCGATTCGATCGCGATGTCAAGACCAGCATCAAGCTACTCCCGGTAGAAACCCGGGAGAGCCCGCGAAGCCTCGATCAACTGGTCGCCGATGACACCCAGTGGCGCTCGATCCTGTTTGACTCCGACAATGCGGACTCGACGGCGCGCGCACTGGCTGCACTCTCTGAAACCAAGCGCATTTCTCTTTCGGACGCGGTTTCGTGGGGCCTGCATCGTGAGGGCGTTGCCGTGCCTGCCGGCGAAAGTGATACCACCCTCGTTGATGTCCCCAGGTGGCGCTACGCCATCGTCAATTACCCGCATCCGCTGCTGGACGCCGGCATGGTCATTATCGACACACCGGGGCTCGCGGCGTTCACCTCTGAGCCCGAATTGGCCCGGCAGCGCGCGCCCGGCGCCGACGCACTGATCCTTGTGCTTGATATTACCCAAGGTGCGACCAAGCCCGACCTCGCCATCTGGCGTGACCACCTTGGCAACGCCCGCACTTTTCGAGAACGGGAACGCGATGAGCCCAACCAGATGCGCCTCGTCGTGCTCAACAAGATTGATGAACTTGCCGCCGGCGCCGAAGACGGTGCAGATGCCGCCAAACTACAGTTGCGGGAGATGGACAACCGCACCCGTGAAGTGGCGGACCTGTTGAGAATCGACCCGATCAAGGTCATCGCCGTTTCAGCGCGTCTGGGTCTGGCGGGGAAACTCGCCAACGACAATGACAAGGTCATCCGCAGCCGGCTGTACCAACTGGAGCGGGCGCTGTCGACCGGTTTGCCCACGGATCGCAACGAAGCGATCACCAGTGACGCCTTGTCACTGCTATCAGCCGCGATTGAAGCCGCACAATCGACTCTGGACAGCCAGCGCTATGAAACGCTGGATGGGCTCCGGAACCTGTCAAAACTGCGGGAAAAGAATGCAAAGCTTGCAGATTCTGTCAGCAGCCGCATGACGGACCGGCACGACCGGCTGGACGCAGCGCTTCGCGAATTGAAAAGTATCAAAAGCGTGCACAACAAGCTCAACGAGGAACTGGGCGCGATCGTTGATCTGCACGCTGCCAAAAAGGATGCGGCACGCGCAAGGAATGCCATTATTGGCGGCGTTCTGCCCGGCAAGACCGCCGAGATCGTGCACCAGTATTTTTCGGTCACACGCGAAAGACTGGACGCGCTGGAGACGAAGATTGAGGAGATTCGCAATCTTTATCGCAGCATCGGCGAGCGCATGCGCCACGATTTCGCGCTCAACCTGCTGGACGTACACCCGTTCGCCACTCAGCGTTTCCAGACAGAACTGGAAAAGGCACAAATCAGGGCGGAGGCAGAGGTGATCAAGACCAGCAATCTGCTCGTGCGCCGCGGTTCAGCACTCGCTGATCAATTCGACGAGGTCGTTTCCGGCCGCGTTGTGCATATTTTTGAAATCGCCAGCCGCGAGACCATTTCCTGGATGCGGGGCCTTTACCTCGCTGTTGAAAGGCCGCTGGAAGCGGTTCGCGAGCAGATGCTCGAGAGACACGCCAATATCGAGAAACTGAAAACTGCGGAGCTTGAGCTGGCCGGTCAAATCGCGGAATTGCAGGGCCGAATTGACGGAATCAAGCGCAAGCACACGGCGCTTGCCGAGGCACGCCAGTTACTGGAGCGGTACACGCGATCAGACGAAGGTACGGACGCGGTGGCTTGACAGCGGGCCTATGCGGCCTTTTGCCGGACGAGCCAGCGAAACTTGATTTCAAGCTCTTCCTTGGACTCCACCCGATCCGGATCATTGGGTATGCAGTCAACGGGGCAAACGTCGCGGCACTGCGGCTTGTCGAAGTGGCCAACACACTCGGTGCACTTGTCGGGATTTATCTCGTAAATATCGACGCCCTGCGAAATCGCGTCGTTCGGGCACTCAGGTTCACAGACATCACAATTGATGCATTGGTCGGTGATTTTCAGTGCCATCTATTTTCCCACCTTGGTGGCGAGCGCCTTGACCGTCAATGGGTGGACGAATTCACTTACATCCCCGCCGAGGGTGGCGATTTCCCGGACGATAGTCGCGGAAATGAACATGTATTTGTCGGAAGGGGTCAAGAACATGGTTTCCACTTTCGGCGTGAGCCGCCGGTTCATGCCCGCCATCTGGAATTCATACTCAAAATCAGATACCGCGCGCAGCCCGCGAAGAATCACATTCGCTTCATGCTGCTTTACAAATTCGGAAAGCAGGCCGGTGAAGCCCATTACCCGAACATTTGGGTAAGTGGAAAGCACTTCGCGGGCAAGTCCGACCCGCTCCTCGAGCGAAAAAAAGGGCCGTTTTGTCTGGCTGTGTGCGACGCCGACCACGACCTCCCCGAACAACCTGGCAGCGCGTGCAACCAGATCCTCGTGGCCTTTGGTCAGCGGGTCAAATGTTCCAGGGTAAACAGCTCTGATCATGCGACACTCTGGCTTGTGCGTAGAAGGGCAAAGTGTACAACACCCGCTTTGCCCTGTTTCAGAAGTTGCCAGGGCATCCCGGTTGAGTTCTGCAGGATTGGTTCAATCGGTTCACCCCATTCGACGTAGAGCAGGCCATTCTGCTCAAGGTGGCCTCGAACTGACTCGAGCACTAGGCCCAGAACTCCCGACGCAAATGGCGGATCGACCAATATCAGGTCAAACCGCCGGCCACACTGTTTCAAAAAATGCATCGCCTCCAGCCGGCGAACTTCGCAACAGTCGGCCTTGAGCGCCGTCTTGCTGGCCAGAAGTGCAGCAACCGCCACCGGATTCGATTCGATCAGCCAAACCGCTTCCGCACCACGTGAAGCGGCTTCAAATCCCAGGGCGCCGCTCCCTGCGAACAAATCCAGACAAGCCTTTCCATGCAGCGTCTGCCCAAGCCAGTTGAACAGGGTTTCCCGGACT
>CAYSKY010000100.1:8764-9207 GCA_964431425.1 uncultured Burkholderiales bacterium | reverse complement strand
GATGCCAGCTGGACTGAAGCCGAGGGCGGGCCCTACGCCGGCACCTTCGTGGGGCCCAACGCGGTGCTCGAAAAAGTGTTCATGAAAATCGGCGGCGAGTGGGATGGGTATGCGGCTGTACCTTCCGAGTTCGTCACTGAAGGAGATACGGTGGTGGCGATCGGCACCTACAGCGGCACCTACAAGGCAACCGGCAAAAGCTTCAAGGCGCCGTTCGTCCACGTGTGGAAAATCAAGGGCGGCAAGGTCGCCTCGTTCTTCCAGCACACCGACACGGTGGTGCATTGCCGCCCTATGCGGTAGGGGGGACCCGCAGGTTGGATGCCATCCTCTCCGTTGCCACTGCAGACGATCTGCCGCGCATCGAGAACCTCATGCAGTTCTACAACCACGACATGAGCGAGTGGTATCCGGTGAGTTTTGGCGATCATGGCCTGTGCACG
>CAYSKY010000100.1:0-8754 GCA_964431425.1 uncultured Burkholderiales bacterium | reverse complement strand
TACTGGGCGCAGCCCGGCGTGAAGCCCTTTATCGGCCGGGTGGATGGGCAGCTGGCCGGGTTTGCGGTGGTGGACAATGAAGTGGCGGATCCGGCTTCGCAATTCAACATGGGCTACTTTTTTGTCGCGCGGCGCTACCGCAGCCTGGGGCTGGGTCGGCGCTGGGTGGCGGACGTGTTGAACAGATTCCCGGGGCGCTGGGAGATCTACCACTACGGCGATAACCAGCCCGCCACCGCTTTCTGGCCCAAGGCGATTGCCGGGGCCGGCGCAACAGATATCGTGTCGAAGCAATCGTTGATGGATGACATGCCTTCCACCACCTACCAGTTTGTCATTAGAGCGCGATGACGTGAATTTGTCGCACCCGGAATGCAACCAGACTGAACATGCCGATCCGTGAAATTGCACCCGACAACGAAGGCGAGATCGACATGGTTGCGCAGCGCATGCGCGATACGCTGATCGAAGTCGAAGGCCCCGAGGTCGGCGGCGGCATGTACACCATGGACTGGTTGCGCGACCGGGTGCGCTGGCACCTGGATCCATCGCAATCGTTGGCCAAGGTCTACCTCGCGGTATCGGAGGACGGCGAGATCGTCGGCCACACCATCGTCCGGCGCGAGACCGGCGAGGGCGGGGTGCATTTCGGGCTGGTGTCCACCACCTATGTGATTCCGCCCGCACGTCGTGGCGGCATCGCACAACAACTGCTCGAAACCGGTGAGCGCTGGATGCAATCCCATCGCCTGCCGTCGTATTCCACGTGGACTTCCGCCACCAACCACAAGCTCATCAACCTGTATCGCAAGAACGGCTACGTGGAAGCCGAGCGTCACGCCCATGCCGGAACGGGTACCCTGATGGTTCGTTTGGAGAAGCGCGGCTGGTCGTCAGCCGCCACTGCACCAGCGGAACAACCGGGACAACAAGATGACTGACCTGATCACGCTGGATGCATACGCCCCCAAGGAAATTGCGGCCCGTGTTGAAACGGTGGGGGTGGCCAAGGCCCGCATGCCGCTGTTGCCCATGCTGATGTTGAGCATGCTGGCCGGCGCCTTCATCGGCCTCGGCGCACTCTACTTTGTCATTGTCCGCGCCGACCCTACGCTCGGCTTCGCGGCGCGCCAGTTGCTGGGTGGGCTGGTTTTTTCGCTCGGGCTGTTTCTGGTGGTGGTGGCGGGCGCGGAACTGTTCACCGGCAACAATCTGCTCGCCATGGCGTGGGCCGACGGCAAGATCACCACGGGTGAGGTCCTGCGCAATTGGGTGGTGGTGTGCTTCGGCAATTTCGTTGGTGCAGCGGGGCTCGCGTTGCTGGTATACCTCTCGCGCCATCCCGAAATGAATAACGGCGCGATTGCGCAGGAAGTGGTAAAGATCGCCGCCGCCAAGGTCGCGCTGCCGTTCTGGACGGCATTTTTCAAGGCGGTGCTGTGCAACACCCTGGTGTGCATGGCGGTATGGATGGTGCTGGCCGGCCGCAGCGTGGTCGACAAACTGGTGGCCGTGGTGTTTCCAATCTCGGCCTTTGTGGCCGCCGGATTCGAACACAGTGTGGCCAACATGTACTTCATTCCGCTGGCCATGCTGCTGCAGGGGTTGGATGGCGTGGGTGGCGGCGGTCCGACTATCACCGTGGCAGGATTTGCCGGGAATCTGCTGCCGGTGATCCTGGGCAACATCATCGGCGGCAGTGTGCTGGTGGGGCTGGTTTACTACGTGATCTATCGGCGACCGGCGGAAGAGGTCGGGAAGTGATCCGCATCCGCGAAATCGACCACATCGTTCTGCGTATCGTCGACCTGGACAAGACGCTGAAGTTCTATTGCGGTGTGCTCGGCTGCACGGTCGAGCGGCGGCGCGATGACATCGGCCTGATCCAGTTGCGCGCCGGCCGTGCCCTCATTGATCTGGTGCCGGTTGGCGGCAAGCTGGGTGACATGGGCGGTGCGCCACCTGGGGCTGAGGGAAGAAATCTGGATCACGTGTGTTTTCGCGTGGAGCCGTTCGACGAGGTCGCCATTCGCGCACACCTCGCGGCCCATGGTGTTACTGCCGGCGCTACTGAGCAGCGCTTTGGCGCGGAAGGCGAGGGACCGTCGATTTATCTGCATGACCCGGAAGGCAATATGGTGGAGCTTAAGGGGCCGCCCGGCCCTTGAAGGCGGGATGCGGGCCGCACGTGCTTGCGGCACAATCGGCTTTTCTGTCCTGCCCGTGTGACGCACCCATGGAACTCATCTGGCCCAATCGTGAATGCCTGCCCGCTTATGTGAATGCGCTGGAGCGTGGTTGGTCGCCCGACAACCTGCGCGGCGCGGCGGCCGCGCGCGAGGAACTGGATCAGATTGAGCGCGACGCGGACGGCTATCTGGCGCTGCAGGTGGATCGCGAAGCGCGCGGCGGGGATGTCACGCTGCCGGATGGCTCCAAGGCGAAACGCCTGCCCGGCTACCGTCGATGGATGTGGGACGGTGAATTTTGCGGGCTGATCGGTTTTCGCTGGCAGGCTGGCACCAGTGAACTTCCGCCCACTGTTCTGGGGCATATCGGCTATGCCGTCGTGCCATGGAAGCGAAATCGCGGCATTGCCACCAGTGCACTGAAGCTGCAGTTGGCGGACTGTCGCGCCGAAGGACTCGCGTATGTGGAATTGACCACTGACGCCGACAACCTGCCTTCACAGAAAGTGATCACAGCCAATGGCGGCGTGGTGGTGCAGGCGTTTCGCAAAGCGGCGGCGTATGGCGGTGCGGAAAGCCTGCGGTACCGGATCATGCTGGCCTAGGCGGGCCGCATAGCATGGTTGAGAGAGAGAAAATCGCCGACCTCAAAAGCCTCGGCCCCAAATCGCAGGAAATGCTGGCGCGCGCCGGCATCAGCACCGTGTCGCAATTGCGGAAGCTGGGTGCCGTCGCGGCCTTTGCACAAACCCGCCGGCACACTGCCAACGCCAGCCTGAACCTGCTGTGGGCGCTGGAGTCGGCGCTGACCGGGCAGCGCTGGCAGGATGTGGCGCGCGAACATCGCGCCAGCCTGCTGCTGGCGCTGGAACAACTAGAGCACACGCCGGGCTCTTCCGGCAAATCAATCGGGAAAACAAAGCCATGAAGTCTCATTTGCGGGTCGCAAGGCCCGTCACCGATGTTGAACGCACGCGCCGGATGTACTGCGCGGGTCTCGGCCTATGCGTGGTGGGCGGGTTCAAGGATCACGAAGGGTTTGATGGTGTCATGCTGGGCCGGGCCGGTATGGACTATCACTTCGAGTTCATCGTCAGTCACCACCACCCGGTCGTACCCGCGCCGACGGGCGAGGACCTGGTGGTGTTCTATCTGCCCGATGCGCTGGAATGGGCGGCGGCGTGCGCCCGTATGGCCGGGGCCGGTTTCCGAAAAGTGCCTTCGTTGAACCCGTACTGGGATGTTCGCGGCGCAACGTTTGAAGACCATGACGGCTACCGCGTGGTGTTGCAAAATGCCGCCTGGACCAACTTCGAAGCCGGTATTGAAAAGGAGCAGGGCGCATGATTTACCCGTTTGCGGGCAAGGTGGTGCTCATCACCGGTGGCACCGATGGCATCGGGCTGGCGGCGGCTGAGGGATTTGCCGCCTCCGGCGCCAAGGTGTTCATGGTGGGGCGCAACGTCGAGCGTGGTGAACGGGCGCGCGCCACGGCGCTGGCGGCCTGCGCGGCGGGGGCGGAGGTGGTGTTTCATTCGGCCGACATGGCCGACCCCAAGGCCATTGCCGACATGATGGCCGCTTGTGTGGCACGCTTTGGACGGCTCGACGTTGCGGTGAACAATGCCGCCGCCGAATTCCCGCTGGTGCCCATGACCGAAATTCCCGAGGACGCCGTGGAACTGAGCATCGCCGTGGACCTGCGCGGCACCTGGCACTGCATGAAGCACGAAATCGAAAGCATGCTCAAAACGGGTGGGGGCGCGATCGTCAATGTCTCGTCCGTCAATGGCTATGCGTCCTCACCCAACGCCGCCATGTACAGCGCCACCAAGCACGGCATGAACGGCCTCAGTACGGCCGCGGCGCGTGAATACATCGGCCGGGGCATCCGAATCAATACCGTCTGCCCGGGCGCCATCGAAACGCCCCGCCGGCAGCGGCGGCTCACCGGATTCACGCCCGAGCAGGTTGAAAAGCACTACAGCGATCTGGCCGAAAAGATTCCGCTGGGCCGCGTGGCGCGCGCGGAGGAGGTGGCCGAGGGAATCCTGTGGCTTTGTTCGGACGCAGCCTCCTACGTGGTGGGGCACCATCTGGTGATTGATGGCGGTCTGACTGCTTGACACTGCAAGATTGAAACTCAAGCACTGGCGAGGTTTCCAGACCGAAATGCCGCCAGGGGCCGCGCCAGTGCTTGAGTTTGGCCATTTCGTGCAGGCATGCGGCCGGTCGGATGGTCTGGCATTCGGGGCACGACGCGCAGGGCCGTGAGAAAATGGCGCATCCATTTTCAGCGGCACCAACGTGAACACCACATCAACGCCCGATCTTTTTCATTCCGCCTTCTACAAATTCGTCAAACTGGACGAGCCGGATGCGGTCATCGAGCACCTGCGCAACCTGACCACCAATCTGCTGGGCAGCATTCTGGTGGCGCAAGAGGGCATTAACGGCATGGTGGCGGGCAGCAACCGCGACGTAGACGCTTTCGAAGCCGCCTTGCAGGCGGATCCGCGTATCGGCAAGGTCACGTTCAAGCGCAGCGCCTGCATTACGGTGCCGTTCAAGCGCATGAAAGTGCGCCGCAAGAATGAGATCGTGCCGCTGGGCATCCCCGGCGTGGATGCCACGCGCGGCGGCGGCATCGATGTCAGCCCGGCCGAGTGGCGCAAGCTGATCGCCGAAGATGACGTGGTGCTGCTGGATAACCGTAACAGCTTTGAGTACAAGGTCGGCCACTTTGAGGGTGCCATTGATCCGCAGGTGCATCACTTCCGCGATTTTCCGGAGTACGTGAAAGCGCACATGGACGGGTGGAAGGCCGAGGGCAAGCGCGTGGCCATGTACTGCACCGGCGGCATCCGCTGCGACAAGACCAGCGCATGGATGGCGGACCTCGGCATGCCGGTCTACCAGCTGGAAGGCGGCATCCTCAACTACTTCATGAAAATGCCCGACGCCGAGAAGGACTGGCACGGCGAATGTTTTGTGTTCGACAACCGCATCGCGCTGGATACAAAGATGCGAGAGACCGACACCACGCTGGAAGACGTTTACGACGGCGAGCCGGATGGCGAGTGGCGGCTGGCGCGGGCGAAGACGCTCAGCGATGCGTAGTGGCGCGATCGATCGGTTTGGCCGGCGATGGCCATGAGTTCTAGAGATTCGCTACCCGATTGCGGTCGGAAAATCCCCCTCAGTCCCCCTTTAAGAAAGGGGGAGGCGATCTTTGAGGACGGGCGACTGACGTCGACTATTGCGACTTCCCCCTTTTCTAAAGGGGGACTGAGGGGGATTTCCGGTGCCCACCATACCGCCATCGCGCCCCCAAACTCGCAATGAACCCGCTCTCGCGCTTCCCCACCCGCAACGGCGTCGGCGCCAGCTGTATTGCGCTGCAACCTGGCCACTGGCCGACGGTGCTGGACTTTCTCGAAGAGCGGTTCCCCTCGGTGCCGCGCGCCGAGATTGCCGATCGCATGGCGCGCGGCGACGTGATGGACGAAGCCGGTGCACCCATTCGGCCGGACCACGTGTACCGGCCACACCAGAAGTTGTTCTATTACCGCCACATCGAGGCCGAGCCGCGCATTCCCTTCGAAGAGGAAGTGCTGTTCCAGGACGACCTCATCGTGGTGGCCGACAAGCCGCACTTTCTGCCGGTGACGCCGGGGGGACGCTACCTGCAGGAGAGCCTGCTGGTCCGGCTCAAGCGCAAGCTCGGAACGTCAACACTGGCTCCCATGCACCGCATTGATCGTGAAACCGCAGGGCTGGTGGTGTTCACGCTCAAGCCGGAAACGCGCGGGCAATACCAGAAGCTGTTTTCCAGTCGTGACGTGCACAAGCAATATGAGTGCGTGGCGCCGTTTCGCGACCAACTGGTGCAGGCGATGGATTACCGCAGCTGCGTGGTCGCGGCCGATCACTTCATGCGCATGCGCGAAACCGACGGGCCGGCCAATGCCGAGACGCGCATCGAGATGCAGGAGGAGGAACGCGGCCTCGCGCGCTACCGCCTGTTTCCGCTGACCGGCAAGAAACACCAGCTGCGGGTGCACATGGCCGCGTTGGGTGCGCCGATCTTGCACGACCAGATCTACCCGGTGCATGTGCCGGACGACCAGCTGGATGGCGATTACAGCCGGCCGCTGCAGTTGCTGGCGCAGGCCATTGCCTTTCGCGATCCGGTGAGCGGCGAACAACGCACGTTCGCCAGCCGGCGGCAATTGCTGCCGCTGGCGCAATTGCGCAGCGCCCAAGGGACTGCCGGCCACCGTAAACTCATATAACGGCACCTGACGGGCGCCGTACCGACAATCAAGGAATTGCCATGCCGTTTACCTACAACGTTGTCACGGGAGCCTCAGCCGACCGGCTCGAAAAACTCATCGCCGAACGCCTGCAGCCCGGTGCCGATAAGGCCGCCGTCGACCGGCGTATCTGGCGGCTGTTCGGCGAAAAGTGGGCGGTGCTGTACACCGATCTGTCGGGCTTTTCCCGCAACGTGGCCGAATTCGGCATCATCCATTTCTTGCAGACCATCTATGAATCGCACCGGCTGCTGGTGCCGCTGATCGAAAGTCACAACGGCATCCTGTTGAAAACCGAGGGCGACAGCCTGATCGTCATGTTCCGCAATGTGAACGATGCGATCCGCTGCGCCATCGCCATGCAGCACTGCACGCAGGAATATAACCAAACACGAATCGATGCCGAGAAGGTGCTGCTGTGCGCTGGCATCGGCAGCGGGCAGGTGCTGCGGGTAGGGGATTCGGACATTTTCGGCGCCGAGGTCAATGCCGCCTGCAAGCTGGGCGAGGACATCGCCAAGGCCGGGGAAATTCTTCTGACGGGCGCCGCAGCAAGCGAGGCGCGGCTGCCGGAAGAGTGCTCCCTGAGGCCCATCGACTTGGTGCCCGCCGGTGCGGAATCGGCGTTTGAACTGGTGTATGGGCGCTGAAGCAGGGCTTGGCATGCGATCGCCGGCGTCACCGGAACTGCCTGCCTACCTGCCGGCGCTGGATGGCGTTCGTGGTATTGCGATCTTGCTGGTACTGGTTCACCAGTTGGGCATGCTGGAAGTCGTCAACGGTTTCGCCAGCTACCTGTTCCGATACACCATCGGTTTCGGTTGGACGGGTGTGCAGCTCTTCTTCGTACTGAGTGGATTTCTCATCACCGGGATCCTGCTCGACACCCAGAAGTGCACAAATTACTTCAGCGGTTTTTATGCGCGTCGTTGCCTGCGCATTTTTCCTCTCTATTACGGCGCGCTGCTGCTGGCGTTTGTTGCTGTTCCACTGGCCGGCCTGGTGCCGGACGGCAATTCGCGCTACTTTGATCACCAGATTTGGTACTGGTTGTATTTGTCGAACTGGGCTGCCCCGCTCGGCGCAGACAATCACCTCTTTCCGCACTTCTGGTCGCTTGCCGTCGAGGAGCAGTTCTACCTGCTGTGGCCGCTGCTTTTGATGCGGGCCAGTGCCGGCAAAGCATTCTATATATGCCTTGGAGTCGCGGGCGTGGGTGCACTGGTACGTACGTGGATGGTGTCGCAGGGCGCAAGCGAACAGCCGGCATTCTCGGAGGCCGCCATCTATAGTTTCACGGTGTGTCGAATGGATGCCCTGGCGCTCGGTGGTGCGTTGGCGGCCGCCATGCGGGTGCCGGGCTGGTGGGAGAAATTGCTGGCTGCAGGTCCTCGGCTGGCGCTCGGGGCGCTGGTGCTTGCCGTTGCAGGGGCGGCCTTCTCCCACGGATTTTCGGTTCACACAGCCGAGGGAGAGCTTTGGGGTTACACGCTGGTTGCCATCGTATTCAGCATGCTGATTGCGAGTGTTGTCGCGGACGATGCCAGACCCTCGAGCCGGCTGGTCGCCTGGTTGCGCAGTCCGCCGCTTCGAAGCCTGGGCAAATACAGCTACGCGATGTACGTATTCCATAAGCCCCTGCACGATTTTGTCGGCAGGCCGCTGATCGCGAAGCTGGGATGGCCAATGGGCAATTCCATTTTGTATAACGCCGCTTATGTCGCGCTTGGTACCGCTGCACTGTGGCTCCTCGCGATACTGTCGTACCACGTGTTCGAGAAACACTTCCTGAAGCTCAAAGCAAAGTTTGCCCCCCGCCCGGCTGCAGGCTGACCGGCCCACATACTTTCAACCGAAAACCGTCGCCAACATGATCCCCCGCACACTGTTCACCCCCGACCACGAATCCTTCCGTGACAGCTTCCGCAAATTCCTCGAACAGGAAGTCGCGCCGTATCACGAGCAATGGGAGGAGCAGGGCTTTGTCGATCGCGCGGTGTGGAACAAGGCCGGTGAGAATGGATTCTTGTGCACCTCGATGCCGGAGGAATACGGTGGTGCGGGGGCCGACAAACTGTTCTCCGTGATCGAGATGGAGGAGCTGGGGCGCGCCGGCTACTCCGGCATCGGTTTTTCGCTGCACAGTGAAATCGTCGCGCCGTACATCCTGCATTACGGGACGGAAGCACAGAAGCAGAAGTACCTTCCCAAGCTGGCTTCCGGTGAATGGTTAGGATGCTTTGGATTAA
>CAYSKY010000099.1:5234-9302 GCA_964431425.1 uncultured Burkholderiales bacterium | reverse complement strand
CCGATGCCGAAATGGCGCCGGGATTGCAGGTCACGACAAAGCTTTGTACCGGTGAACCACCGTTGTTCAACGGTGCCACAAACGCGATGGTGGCCTGGCCGTCACCGGGCACCGCCACGCCGATCGTGGGTGCATCCGGCACGGTCGCGCCCGCGGCAAAGCCCGCCACCACCGTGCAGTTGGCGGTAACCGGTGCGGTCACAAACGTATAGTTGGGCGCGCTTCCAACGAGCGTGCCGCCACAGGTTCCCGTGACTGTCGGCACAAACCCCGATTGGGCCGTCAACGCAAAGGAGGCCGTGGCGCCATCGGCCACGGTTTGTGCACCGGCCGGAGTGATGCTGCCGTTGGCACCGGCAGATGGTGTCACCGTGTAGGTGACCAGCGCAATCAACTGGCCACCGCTGAGCGTGCCGGTGCCGGGAAGATTGTTGGCATCCCCGGCGTAGGCCACGGTGATGACTTTCAGGCCGACGCTTGCAAACGTGGTGGTGCATTGCGCCGCACCACCGGCGAGCGGCACGCTTTCGCAGCCGGGAATGGCAACGCCGTCCGCCCGGAAGGTGATCGCACCGGCCGGCGCGTTGGCCACCACGCTGGCGGCAAATGTCACGTTGCTTCCGACGGCGGCCGTCGCGCCGCTGGTGGTAACTGTGATAACCGAAGTGGCAAAGGTGACAAGGAGCCGCGTGGTGACCGGGCGCCACTCCGGGCTGCTGTTGAGATCCGCCAGTTGGCCGAAGGCATTCGCACCCCAGCACACGGCACCGGCATTCACCACGGCACAACCGTGGCTGCCGCTGGTTGCCACCGCGCTGACATTGCCGCCGGCGGGTATGACGTCGGCAGGCAACCCAACGCTGTTGCCCCAACAAGTGGCGCTACCGTTAATGACGGCACAGGAGCCCGTTCCGCCGGCGGCGACGGCGGTCGCGTTGCTGCCGGATGCGATCGCCTGTACAGGTATCGCGCTGGCCGATGAGAGATTCGGATTGCCAAGCTGCCCGCTGAAATTCGCGCCCCAGCACTGCACGCCACCGCCGAGTATTGCGCAGCTGTGGTCATTGCCGGCAGCGATATCCACCACGCCGCTTCCCGCCGGAATCGCCTGACGCGGAATCGTGCTGTCCGTACCGAAGCTTGAATTGTCACCGAGCTGCCCGCCGCCGTTGCTGCCCCAGCACTGCACGCCGCCATTGACGACGGCGCAGGTATGGCGCGCGCCGGCGGCGATGGCCGTGGCATTGCTTCCCGCGGCGATTGTCTGCACCGGCGATGTGCTGCTGGTGAGGGAGTTGTTGCCCAGTTGGCCGTTGTCGTTCTGGCCCCAGCAGCGCACGCCACCATTGACCACGGCGCACGAGTGCCTGTTGCCTGCCGCCACGGCTGTTGCGCTGCTGTTTGCAGCGATCGTCTGCGCAGGCACGAGCTGGTTGCCGCCGATCACACCCAGTTGGCCGTTGGCGTTGTAGCCCCAGCACTTGATGCCCCCGTTGACCACCGCGCAGGTGTGGCTGCCGTCCACAAATGCGAATCCCGCATCGGCCGTGCCGCTGGCAATGGCCGTGACACCACTGCCCGGTGCAATCGCCTGAACCGGCGCCAGGCCGGCGCCGGTGCCGTTATTGCCCAGCGCACCCGTGCTGTTGCTTCCCCAACACTGCACACCACCATCGACCACCGCGCAACTGTGCACCCTGCTGGCCGCAACGGCCGCCACAGCGCTGCCGCCGGGGATCGCCTGAACGGGCACGGCGCTTTGCGCGGCACCAGAGCCGCTATTGCCGTTGCCAAGGCTGCCACCACTGGCCTGGCCCCAGCATTGCACGCCACCCGCGACGATGGCGCAGCTGTGAGCGGACCCGGCCGATACCGCGCTTGCGTTTCCTGCCGCGGCAATCGCGTCCACCGGCACCAAGCTGTTGACGATATTGCGGTTGCCCAGCTGGCCACCACTGTTCAATCCCCAGCACTTGACGCCGCCATCGAGCACGGCACAACTGTGACTTTGGCCGGCACCCACGTGGCTCACATTACTGCTGGCGGGAATGGCCTGCACCGGCACCAGGCTCTGCGTGGTGCTGTTGTTGCCCAACTGGCCGCTGAAATTGCCGCCCCAGCATTGCACGCCGCCGTTGACGACGGCACACGCGTGCGAATTGCCCGCCGAAGCCATCGTGACATTGTTGACGGCGGCAATGGTTTGTACTGGCACCAGGCTGCGGGTGGTGGAATTTATCCCCAACTGGCCGCTTGTATTGCTGCCCCAGCAGCGCAGCCCGGCGCTGACCACGGCGCACGTAAATGAACTTCCCGCCGCCACCAGCGTGGCGCCACTGCCGGCGGCGATGGCTTGCACCGGGTTGGGGCTCTGTGCAGTACTGTTGTTTCCCAGCTCGCCGTTCGAATTGCTGCCCCAGCACTTGACGCCACCATCGACCACGGCGCAACTGTGCGTGGCGCCAACACCGACGGCAGTAACGTTGCTGCCCGCCGCAATCGCTGCTATCGGGATCAGACTGCTGGTCGTGCTGCCGTTGCCCAGCTGGCCACTGAAGTTGGCACCCCAACATTGCACGCCGCCGTCCACCACGGCGCAGGTATGTATCTGCCCCGCCGATACGCCGGTGACCTTGCTGCCCGCCGCGAACACCGGCACCGGCAGTGCGCTGTTTACAGAGTTGCCGTTGCCGAGCTGCCCGGAACTGTTCAGGCCCCAGCACTGCAGCCCGGCATTGACCACGGCACAGCTATGGCTGGCGCCCGCCGAGATCATCGTTGCATTGCGCACGCCGGCGTTGACGGTCAGGTTTACCGTGGTCGAAAGCGTGCCGGAAGCGTTGTCGGCCGCCGAGACGGAAATTGAAAAGCTTCCTGCGTCGGCCGGGATGCCGGCAATGGCAATACTGCCGCTGCCGTTATGCGTGGCGGACAACCCGGCCGGCAAGCCGCTGACACCAGCGGACGCGAGTGGTAGCACGGAGCCGATCATCAGATTGGCGGCGTACGGGTGCCCCTGGAATGCCGGTGGCAACTGCGGGGTCACCAACCGGGGCAACGACGCGACCGGGGCCTGGATCGTCAGTGAGTAGGTGCGCGAACCGGTGAAGCCGTTGGCGTCGGTTGCGGTCACAGTGAACGTGGACGCCCCGGCGGCGACAGGCGTCCCGCTCAGGAGGCCGCTGGTGCTGAATGACATTCCGGCGGGCAGGCTTCCGCTAGTGACGGCGAAACTCAATGCGGCCTGCGTTCCCGAGGCGGATATGGTCTGGCTGTAGGCAGCGTTCACCATGGCGGTGGCCAGCAACACTGGCGACAAGGTGATCGCCGGCACCACAACGCTTTGCCCGCCGGCGAGGCTCGCATTGCTGGCGACGTTGTTGGCGTCGCCGCTGTATTCGGCCGTGATGGACCGTTGCCCGGCGGTGGCGAAGCTTGTGGAGCATTGCGCAACCCCGGCGACCACCGCGACACCGCCGCAACCGGCGATGACCATACCACCGTCTTTGAACGTCACAGTGCCGGTCGGCGAATTGCCGGTGACGGTCGCGGTGAACACCACCACACTGCCGGCCGAAATCACCGCCGCGCTGCTGGTGAGCGACGTCGCAACGCTGATCGAGGTCACCAGCAGCAACGTTGGCGTGGGCCGCAGCGCCGGGTAGCTGAAGGTATCGGCCAACTGCCCCTGGTCATTCTTTCCCCAGCAAACGGTGCCGTCGTTGACCACCGCACAGGTGTGTTCATCCCCAGCCGAAACTGCGAAGACGTTGCTGCCTGCAGCGATGACCTGAACAGGTACCAGGCTGCGGGTCGGTCCTGCGACGCCCAGCGTGCCAAAAAAATTGTCGCCCCAGCATTGGACGCCACCACTCATCAGCGCACAACTGTAACGGGCGCCCGCCGTGATGGCGGTGACCCCGCTGCCTGATGCGATCGTCTGTACCGGCGCCGCGCTGTTGGTCGTGCTGTTATTGCCGAGCTGGCCGTAGGTGTTGTCGCCCCAGCACTGCACGCCGCCGCTGATGACAGCGCCGCCAACGGTGGAGAACACGGCGGTATCGGCGT
>CAYSKY010000099.1:0-5224 GCA_964431425.1 uncultured Burkholderiales bacterium | reverse complement strand
TGGAGGCCACCGCCCGCAACTGCGGTTGCACCGCTGCCCGTCGCTACGGTCTGCACAGGAATCGCGCTGGAAAACTGTGAGTTGTTGCCGAGCTTGCCGCTGGAATTGTCGCCCCAGCATTTGACGCCACCATCCAAGACAGCACAGGTGTGGTCAAAGCCCAGCCCGACCGACGACACTTTGCTGTTAGCGGCAAAAACCGTCACCGGCACACTGCTGCTGGCGAAATCGTTGTTGCCCAGTTGCCCCCTGTTGTTGGCGCCCCAGCATTGCAGGCCACCCGCCACCACGGCGCAGGTGTGTGCGCTTCCCGCAGAGAGTGAGGTTGCATTGCTGCCGGCGGCGATGGCGGAAACAAATATCTGGTTGAACGGCGGAGTGGCGCCGCCAAGCTGACCGTCGCTGTTTGAACCCCAGCACTGCACGCCACCCGCGACCAGCGCACAGGTGTGACCAAACCCGGCCGCCAGAGCGGCTGCATTGCTGCCCGGGGAAAACACCGTCACCGGAATCAGGCTGGGGGTGATGGTGTTGTTACCCAGCTGGCCGAAGTCGTTGTTGCCCCAGCACTTGACGCCGCCGCCCAGCACCGCGCAACTGTGATTCAAACTCGCCACGACGGTCGATGCACCGTTACCCGTTGCGATGGCCGTTACGGGTGCCGTGCGAAAGGTCACACCATTGTTGCCGATCTGGCCGATGAAGTTGCGCCCCCAGCACTGCACCTCACCATTGACGACGCCACAGGAATGTTCATTGCCTGGCGAGATGGAGGTGACGTTGCTGCCGGCCGCGATCACCTGAGCGGGTAGAAAGCGATCAATCGTGCTGTTATCGCCCACCTGCCCGCCATTGTTGCGTCCCCAGCAGCGCGCACCGCCGCTGACGACAGCGCAGGTGTTGGAGGCACTGGGCCAACGTCTGTCACGCCACTGTTTGCAACAATCGTCTGAATAGGCACCCGGCTGAGCGTCGTGCCATTGCCACCGAGTTGGCTGTCAAAATTTCCGCCCCAGCATTTCAGTCCACCGTTGACGACGGCGCAGGCGTGATTGGGTCCGGCGGCAACCGCAGTGGCGCCGCTCCCTGCGGCGATCGCCTGCGCAGGCACCAGGCTGCGCACCACCGTGGTACCAATTCCGAGCTGACCCGTACCGTTGGCGCCCCAGCATTGCACGCCGCCGGCCACTACCGCACAGCTGTGATAAAAGCCACCGGCAGATACGGCGGTCGCACCGCTGCCGGCCGCAATCGACTGCACCGGCACCAGGCTGCGTGTGGTGGTGTTATCCCCCAGTTCGCCTTCGGCGTTGCTTCCCCAGCATTTGACGCCACCGTCAATCACCGCACACGAATGGTCGATGCCCGCCGACACGGCAGTCACGTTGCTGCCCGCCGCAATCGTCTGTACCGGTAACAGGCTCGACACCGTGCTGTTATTGCCGAGTTGTCCGCTGGAATTGCCGCCCCAGCACTGCACGCCACCATGTACCACTGCGCAGGTGTGATCGAAACCCGAAGAGACCGCCGTGACACCACTGCCGGCGGCAATCGTCTGCACCGGTGACTTGGCGTCTACCTGGGAGCTGATCCCGAGAACGCGACCGTCACCCCAGCACTGCACGCCATCGTTTACCACCGCACAGGTGTGGTTGAACCCGGCGGATACCATCGTGGCGTTGTTCGCCACCTGGAGAGCGCTGAGACTGACGCTGCCGTTGAAGCTGCCACCAAACGAATTCGCAGCCGTGACCGTGAGGGAAAACGAACCAGCGACGGTGGGCGTTCCCGAAATGGTGATGGTGCCACTCCCGTTATGCACGGCGCTCAAGCCTGCTGGCAAGCCGCTCACGCCGGCACTGGCCAGCGGCACCACGGAGCCAATGAGCAGGTTTTCAGAGTACGCATGCCCGCGAATCGCCGGCGGCAGCTGCGGCGTCACCAGCACCGGTGTGGAAACCACGACGGTGATACTGCCCGTCTGCGTGGCATCCGGGGCAAAGCCATTTGCCGCCTGCACAGTGAATGTCGACGTACCGGCGCTGGTCGGGATACCGCTCAGCACCCCGGTCGCGCTGTCGAGCGCCAACCCGGTGGGAAGCGCACCGGCAATAACACTCCACACCAGATTGGGTTGCGCGCCGGATGCAACATACCCATGGCTGTAGGGAACACCGGCAATACCGTCTGGTGCCGGAGGAAGACTGGTGATGACGGGCGCAGCGGCATCAATGGTGAGTGAATACGCCCTCGCACCGGTGAAGCCATTGGCATCTGTCGCGGTGACGGTAAAGCTTGCGATACCACTGACGGTGGGCGTGCCGCTGAGCACGCCGGCAGTTGAAAGCGTCAAACCGGCCGGCAGGCTGCCGGCGGTCACGGCGAAACTGGCTGCGACGGCCGACCCGGTGCTGGAAAAAGACTGGCTGTATGGTGCGGACACAGCACCCACCGGCAGTGCCGCCGGTGTTAACGCAATCACGGGTGCGATCACGATCTGCCCGCCGGGCCGCGTGCCGGTGGATGGGAGGTTGTTGGCGTCGCCGCTGTATTCCGCCGTCAACACCTTGGTCCCCACGGTGCTGAAACTCGTATTGCAAACCGCACTGTTGGCTGCCAGCACAATGGCGCTGCAGCCGGCAATCGTGCTGCCGTCCACTTTGAAATTCACCGTGCCGGTGGGTGCCAGACCGCTGACAGTGGCCGTGATGGTTGCCGGGCTGCCGGCGGTCACGGTAGCCGGGCTCGACGTCACTGAGACCGATGACGCAGCCTGCGTGGCCGCCGCCAACAAGGCGAACGCGGGCTGAAGCACCAGACCGGTGGCGGGGTCGGCAAGCTGCCCGTCGGCATTGCTCCCCCAGCAGGCCACACCGCCGCTGACCAGCGCGCACGTGTGACTGCCGCCTGTCGAGAGGATGCTGACGCCGGCACCCTGCGCAATCGCGCCGGTGGAGGCGGAGTTGGCCGTTCTGGTCCCGTCGCCCAGCTGCCCGCTACTATTGCGACCCCAGCAACGCACGCCGCCATTGAGCGTCGCGCAGGTATGGTTGCCTCCTGCAGCCACTGTCGTGGATCCACTGTTGAACGAAATGATCTGCGTGTACGCGGTGACGGCGGTGGTAGTGCCCAGGCCAAGTTGCCCGCTGCCGTTGCTGCCGCGACACTTCACCGCGTCGCCTATCAAAACGCAATTGTGGGAATCGCCCACCGTCACCATCACCGCATTGCCGCCCGCGGCGATAACCTGCGTTGGAATGAGGACACTGCCGCCCCAGCATTGCACGCCACCATTGATGACGGCGCAGCTTAGCGACCCGCCGGCGGAGATGGCCGATACATTGCTCCCGCCGGCGATAGCCTGAACCGGTATGGAGCTGCGGGTGGTCGTGTTGTTGCCAAGCTGCCCGCTGAAATTGGCCCCCCAGCACATCACGCCGCCGTTCATCAGCGCACAGGTGTGGGAATCGCCCGCCGACACCGCCGTCACCCCGCTGCCGGCCGCGATGGCCTGGACCGGGACCAGGCTGTCCGTAAGGCTGTTGTTTCCCAGCTGGCCGTCCGTGCCTCTGCCCCAGCACTTCACGCCGCCGTCGATCAGCACGCAGCTATGGGAACCGCCCGCCGACACCGCGGTGACGATGCTGCCGGACGGAATCGACTGCACCGGCAGGTTGGAATTTGCGGTGCTGTTGTTGCCAAGCTGGCCGTTGAGATTGCGACCCCAGCATTGCACGCCACCATTGACGACGGCACAGGTGTGATTGGTGCCGGCATCGACCGCCGTGACGCTGCTGCCTGCCACAATCGATGCGACCGGCAACAGGCTGGTCGAACCACCGTCGTTACCAATCTGGCCGTTGAAGTTCCCCCCCCAGCACCGCACTGCACCGCTGACGATGGCGCAACTGTGGAAGCGTCCGCTGGCGACGGCGGTCACGCCACCGGCCGCCACGATGCCTTGCGCCGGCAGCAGGCGCTGTACCGTGGTCCCGTCACCAAGTTCCCCGTTGGCGTTGTTCCCCCAGCATTGCACACCGCCGGCTACAACGGCGCAGGTGTGGCTGTTGCCGGCTGAGACGGCAATCACGTTGCTGCCGGCGGCGACCGTAGTGACGGGCGCCAGACTGCTGATGTTCGTGGTGTTGTTGCCCAGTTGGCCGCTGGGCCCGAATCCCCAGCAGTTCACACCGCCGGCAACTACCGCGCAGCCGTGTCCACTGCCGGCCGACACCGCGGTCGCACCACTGCCTGCCGGTATGGTCTGCACCGGAACACTGCTGTTGATCCCAGTACCGCTGCCGAGCTGACCCACGCTGTTGAGGCCCCAGCATTTCACGCCGCCGGCAACCACCGCGCAACTGAACCCGCTGCCCGCCGCCACCGCCGTGGCACCGCTGCCAGCCGCAATCGCCTGCACCGGGATCAGGCTTTGGGTGGTGGTGTTGTCCCCCAGTTGTCCGTTGGTGTTCGCCCCCCAGCACTGCACGCCACCGCTGACCACGGCGCAGGTATGGCCGCCACCGGCGGCCACGGCCGTGGCGGTGCTGCCCGGGGCAATCGCCTGTGCCGGCGATGCGCTGCGGACGGTACTGTTGTTGCCCAATTGTCCGCTGGTGTTCTCGCCCCAGCAGCGCACACCGCCGCTGACGACCGCGCAGCTGTGGTCATTGCCGGCGGCAATCGCCGTGGCGCCCGAACCGGTGGGCAGCACAATGACTGGCAGCGCACTATCGGTGAGGCTGTTGTTGCCAAGTTGCCCGCTGGTATTGAGGCCCCAGCACTGCACGCCCCCGTCCACGAGTGCGCAACTGTGGTTGGCACCCGCCGCAATGTCGCTTGCCAACCGGTTGGGCGCAACAGTCAGGCTGATTGTTGCGGCCAGGGTACCCGTAGCAGCATCGGTTGCATTGACGGTGACCGTGAACGTGCCTGCCGCGGACGGTGTGCCGGTGATGGCGATGCCGCCGCTGCCGTTGTGGACGGCGGTCAGGCCCGCTGGCAATCCGTTTGCGCCGGCTGTGCCGATCGCGGCGGATGAACTGATGATGAGATTCGCAGCGTAGGCCTGGCCCTGCATCGCTGCCGGCAGTCGTGGCGTCACCAGTTGCGGCGCAGCGACGACGCCCGCCGAGCAGCAGGCCACGGTAACACTAAACACGAAACTCCAGCATTGGCGCGCCTTTCCAGCCAAAAATGCCTGAAACACCGCGCTAATGCTTGA
>CAYSKY010000098.1:8045-9312 GCA_964431425.1 uncultured Burkholderiales bacterium | reverse complement strand
CTGGAACCAGTACCTCTGGCCGCTGCTCGTGACCACGCAGGAGTCGATGTACACCACCGTGATCGGGATCAAGCGCATGATTTCCGGCGGCGATGCGGCGACGGAATGGAATCTGGTAATGGCCACGGCCATGTTGGCGATGATTCCGCCGGCGATTGTGGTGGTGGTGATGCAGAAGTGGTTTGTTAAGGGGTTGGTGGAGACGGAGAAGTAACGTGGACAGACTCATCCGATTTGGTGCTTTTTGTCTGGGACTTGTGGCGATTGTCGATGGCATTGCTTTAGTCTTTACGCCAAACGGGCTCATGCCGGGGCGCAGCGCGCGCACGGTGCTGCTGTTTAAGGGAGTTGAGGCGATGATCGGCTACTCGTGGGCACAAGCGTTGGCGGCGGTGTTTTCGCTCGCAATCGGTTCATCGTTCCTTTGGTTGGCGTGGAGATGGGGGCGGTGAATTGCGTGGAAGTGAGGAACGCTCGAGGGATGCTCGGCATTTCGTTTGGAAACTCGTGGATTTGCGTGTGGCAGATGCCGGGGGTTGCCCGGCGGCAAGTCACTTTTCTTGCTTCGCCAAGAAAAGTAACCAAAAGAAGGCGACCCCAAAGTCGCCGCCCCGACGGTGAAGCTGTCGGGGTTCTCTGCGCTGCTCGCAAACGCGGGCCGCTCGCTAAACTCGCGGCTCGAATGGATGTTGCTGCAAACGGTTGGGTTGGGTGCTCGCCACTCAAACATAGCGATCGGACTTCTCCCACGTTTGCTGTGCTGCTCGACGGCTCGTATGGGGACCCCGGTTGTATTTCACCGTCCTTGCCCGGCGCAGGCCGGGCTCCAATTTGACGTATTGAAAGGCAATTGATTGATGGAAATATCTGAATCTGAATCGCAGCGCGCCGCGCCGACGCATTGGCTGTCCGGCACAGCCGGTGTGGTCATTACCGCTGCCTGCATGCTGGTATCGGGGCTCCTTTACGCCCGCGGTCAGCATGTCATCAGCCTGCTGCTCGACATTGCCTGGCTGGTCCTGGTGATTCTGGCGGTGAAGTTCGCGCCGGTGGAGACTGAACTGGCGATGTTCAAGCGGCTGGTCATCGCGCTGGTGCTTGGCGGGGTGGCGTTCATTGCAGGGGTGATGCTGGGCGGCGGTTTTCCGGCTTGAGATGAATCGACATGGCTGATATACAACTTCGCGGCGTCAAAAAGTCCTACGGCAAGTTGCAGGTGGTGCACGGGGTGGACGCCGACATCGCCGATGGCGAGTTCATTGTCATC
>CAYSKY010000098.1:0-8010 GCA_964431425.1 uncultured Burkholderiales bacterium | reverse complement strand
AACCTCGAGCCCAAGGACCGTGACATTGCAATGGTGTTCCAGAACTACGCTCTATATCCGCACATGTCGGTGTACGAGAACATGGCTTATGGGCTGAAGATCCGCAAGTTCTCGGCAGCCGACATCGAGGCGCGGGTGCAGAAGGCGGCGAAGATCTTGGAATTGGGCACCTTCCTGCAGAGGAAGCCGCGTGAGCTCTCGGGCGGGCAGCGGCAGCGCGTGGCCATGGGGCGCGCCATCGTGCGCGAGCCGGCGGTGTTCCTGTTCGATGAGCCGCTATCCAACCTTGATGCCAAGCTGCGGGTGCAGATGAGGCTGGAAATCCAGAAGCTGTCGCGCGAGCTCAAGACCACCAGCATCTTCGTCACGCACGACCAGGTGGAGGCCATGACGCTGGCACACCGCATGATTGTCATGAACGCCGGCCGCGTCGAGCAGATCGGCGCACCCATGGAGGTGTACGACAACCCGGCCAGCATTTTTGTGGCCGGATTCATCGGATCACCCGCCATGAACTTCTTACCCGGAACCGTAAAGAGCGGTGTGCTGGAATTGGGCGAGGGCGTTTCGGTGCCGGTGCCCGCATCATTGGGCAGCCATGCCGGCGAGGGCGCTGCCATCACGTTCGGCATCCGGCCGGAACATCTGCAGTTTGCCGACACCGGCATGCCCTTCGTGGTGGAAAACGCCGAGGCACTGGGGGCTGATTCGCTGATCCACGGCCGGCTGGGCGCACACGTGGCGGTGGTGCGGGCTGACGGTCATGTGCAGTGTGACGCGGGAGCACAGCTTCGGGTGGTGCCGGCGGCGAATCGGTTCTACTTTTTCGATACGGCCAGCGGCCAACGCCTCCGCGAGAAGACAAAAGGCTAAAAGTCCAGCATTGGCGCGGCTCTCCAGCCGAAATGCCGCCAGAAGGCGCGCCAGTGCTTGACTTTCAGGGTTGCGCAGAAGCGCAACCTAATCGTCCGTGCGCCACTCCAGCTTGTACCCCACACCGTAAATCGAACGCAGCCAGTCATCGCGCCCGCCGGCATCGACCAGTTTGCGGCGCAGGTTTTTGACGTGGCTGTCGACCGTGCGATCACTGACCACGCGGTGATCCACATACAGGATGTCCATGAGCTGGTTGCGGGAAAACACCCGACCGGGCTTGGAAGCGAGCGTGTTCAGCAACCGGAACTCCACCGGTGTGAGGTCCAGCGTCTTGCCCAGCAGGCTCGCGGAGAAACGCTCCGCATCCAGTTGCAGCGGCACCTCGGTCACCACATCCGGCCGGCCGGCCCAGGCGCGGCGTAGCTGCGCTTTCACCCGCGCCACCACCTCGCGCGGACTGAAGGGCTTGCAGATGTAGTCATCGGCGCCCAGTTCCAGGCCGAGCAGGCGGTCGATCTCTTCCACGCGCGCCGTCAGCATGATGATAGGCACCATCGAGAAGCTGCGGATGTCGCGGCAGATCGTGAGCCCGTCCACGCCGGGCAGCATCAGGTCCAGCAGCACCAATGCCGGGGGCGACTTGCGCACCCATTCGACCACGCCGTTGCCGTCCGGCATGCAATGCACGGCGTATCCCGCTGCCACCAGGTAGTCGCGTACCAGTGCGGCGATCTTGGCTTCGTCCTCGACGACCAGAATTTCCATCGGTGCACTCATGCTGCGGGCTTTCGTGCCGGCAGGTCGATGGTGATCCGCAACCCGCCCAACGGCGAGGCGCCGGCGTCTATGCGCCCCTTGTGGGCCCCGACAATATTGCGGCAGATCGCCAGCCCCAGTCCCGCGCCGCCCGCATTGCGGTTGCGCGAGGCCTCCACGCGGTAGAGGCGATCGAACAACTTCGGCAGGTGGTGCGGCGCTACACCGGGCGGGGTGTCATCGATGGTGATACGCCAGCCGCCGGCGGCCGATGCAAGTTCTACCTGGACATTCCCCGGGGCATCGGTATAGCGCATGGCGTTGGTGAGCAGGTTGGCGAACAACTGGCTCAAGCGCCGCTCGTCGCCGTTCACCATGGGGGGCGTGGCAGGCAGGGGAGCCAGCGATACCGTCAGCCCGGCCGATTCGAAGGCGCCACGGTATTCGCCGACCATGCTCTCAAGCAGTGCGGCCAGGTTCAGCGGCACAAACTTGTATTCCAGCGCACCGGCGTCGGACAGCGACAACTGGTACAGGTCCTCCACCAGCGAGGTGATGCGCGCGCACTCGGCCTGCAGCGAGGCCAGCGCAGCTGGCTCAAGAGGCCGCACGCCGTCCTGCAGTGCCTGGATTTCACCGCGCAGGATCGACAGCGGCGTGCGCAGTTCGTGGGCGATGTCGGCCCCCCACTGGCGGCGCGCCTGCTGGTTCTCTTCCAGCGCGGCGGCCAGGTGATTGAAGTCGTCCGCCAGTTCGCCAAGTTCGTCACGCCGGTCGGCGTCGATGCGCACGCTGTAATCGCCGGCGGCCAGTTGCTGCGAGCCGGCGCTCAGCGCCTTTACCGGCTTCAACAGCCAACGTGCCAGCGCCCAGGCAGCCAGCAGAGCGCCGATCAGCACGCCGATGGCGGCGACCAGCGCGTGCCGGGTTTGCGCGGCGGCAAAGGCCACGTCCGCATCGTTCTGCAAGTCGGGCAGGGGAGCCAGCAGCAACGAGCCCACCACCACGCCTTCGCTCTTGACGGCAATCGAGGGGGAATCGCGCGGCACGTTCGGATTGCCGATCACCAGACGGCCTTCGGTGTCGAGCAGCGCCACCCGGGAATTGAAATTGAGGGCATCGATGCGCCGCTTTGCCGGCGGCCGGTCAACGGGCGGACGGTTGGGGGCCTCCGCATCGCGTTGCACGGGCGGCCGCTCGCGCGGGGGACGCAAATCGTCGCGTGGCGGCGGGCCGTCCTCCCGCGGCGGCCTTTCATCGCGTGGCGGCCGGTCGTCGCGCTGTCCGCCGCGCGGGCGCCCATCGCCTCCATCTAGCAGGTTCTCGAATACCCGCGGCTGGCGTACCAGGAAACTCCAGTCCCCCACCTGCGCGTACCGGCGGCCGATCTGCACGGCGCCGGCTTCAAGCCGACCGATTGAAATGCGGTTCGTATAGTCGAGAAAGTCACGCTGGAAGGCGCGCTGCTGCAGCAGATAAAGCGCGAGCAGTGCCGCCACGCTGAGCGCGGCGAATGCGAGGAACAGCTTTTGCCAGAGTCGGGTTTGCATGGTGGGTTGGGGCGGGCACATTTCAGCCTGTGGCCGGCAACGCCGTCACCTTAGCGCATTTGATGCCAGCGGCCACGAGGCTGCCGCCAGTCTCCATGATTTCTCCACATTCATCGAACGTTGCCAGGGGCACGGGTTTGAAGGCTGAACTCGCGGCTTGCACGTTGCATGCGGATGCAAGGATTCCCGCTAAACTCGCCGGATGTGTGCTCCAGCCCCCTCATCATCGATCCTGCAGCTCGAAGAGCTGACCCTCAACACCGCACCCGCAATCCACCAGTGCTTCTATGACGGCTGGGTGCTGCGTGCCTCCGGTACAGACACTCGGCGGGCCAATGCCGTCACCGCGCTGCAGGCCTCGACCCTGCCGGTCGATGAGAAAATTGCGCACTGCGAAGCCTGGTACCGGCATTACGGACAGCCTGCTATTTTTCGCCTGACCGATTCGCTGTCGCCCCCCGGTCTGGACGCCGCGCTGGCCGCACGTGGCTACTCGCGTGAAGTGGAGACACTGGTGCGTACGGTGGATCTCGCGGACGAACGCGCCGAACGCGGTTTTGTGCTGCCACCCGGTGCGAAGATTGTCGAACGCAGCGAGGCCGATGGTTTGCGCGACGTGCATTTGCTCAAGCACGCCAGCGCGGAACTGAAGGAACAGGACACTCATCGCCAGATGTTGTGGCGCGGCACACAGCTGTTTGCGTCGCTGAAGACCATCAACGGGCTGGCTGCCACCGGCATGGCGCGCATCGAGCGTGATTACGTCGGCATATTTGCCATGCGGACCGCCGAGCGTGCCCGCGGCAAGGGCTATGCGTCGATGCTGGTGTCGTATCTGCTCACGTGGGGAGCGGCCCACGGTGCCCGCAACGCTTTTCTGCAGGTCGACGAAGCGAACAAGATTGCCAATCGGGTCTACGACAAGTTCGGCTTCAGCACCCGCTACACGTACTGGCATCGCGTGGCGCCGCGCAAAGGCTGAGCGCCGCCGCTGATGGCAAAGTCCCAAAGCGATCTGCTTGCCACGCAGGGCATGTCCCTGCTGCAGGCTGGTAACGCCCGTGAAGCGGAACTGCGCCTGCGTTCGGCCATTGCTGCCGACGGCACCAATGCCACCGCGCTGATGGGGCTGGGCGTCATCGCCCACCAGACCGGGCACCTGGCACCGGCACTGGACCTGTTTGACCGGGCGATTACCGCCGCGCCGGCGATGGCGGCCGCCCATGTCAACCGCGGCAACACGCTCGCCGCGATGGGGCGCCACGCGGAAGCCTCCGACGCGTTCGGGCGTGCCATCTCGCATGCACCGGACATGGCCAGCGCGCATATCAACCTCGCCGGTGCCTTGTATGCCCTGGGCAGGTTGGATGAGGCGGTGGCTGCACTGGAACGGGCGAGAGTACTGCAGCCGGACTCGGCGGAACTGCACAACAACCTTGGTAATCTTTACAAGGACCAGGGACGCCTTGCTGACGCGCTCTTTTGTTACGACCGCGCCCTGCAACTCAACCCCATGCTGCAGCAGGCTGCCAGCAACCGCCTGGCCGCTCTGAAGGTGGATGCGCGCCTGAGCCCGGCGCAGATTCTGGTCGAGCATCGCGCGTGGTCGGGCTGGTTCGAAGCGGTGTCTACGAGTGCACCGCTTTTGTTGAACACACCCGATCCCGATCGCCGGGTGCGCGTGGGGTATGTCTCGCCGGACTGCCACACCGCGGTGCCGGCATTTCTCGACCCGGTGATCGCCGCCCATGATCGCAAACGCTTCGAGGTGTTCTGCTATTTCAACAATCCGCGGCCGCCGGAAAAACTGGCGGGCATGGGTGTCTCCGCCACGGCACGACTGATGCGCGGCCTGGACGATCAACAGGTGGCGGACCTGATTCATCGCGATGGCATCGATATCCTCATCGACATCGCCGGGCATACCGGGCATAACCGGCTGGGCGTGTTCGCCCGCAGGCCGGCGCCGGTGCAACTGACCTGGCTGGATTACCTGTGCACCACGGGGCTCACGGCCATGGACTACCGCATCACCGACCCGGTCGCCGACCCGCCCGGCAGCGAAGCGCACCACAGCGAACAGTTGCTGCGCATGCCGGTGACGCAGTGGTGCTGGCAGCCGCCCGCGGATGCCCCACCCGTCGGTCCGCCACCGGTTGCGAGTGCGGGTCATCTCACCTTTGGTTCGTTCAACAACGCGCAAAAGCTCACTGATGCCACGCTCGCACTGTGGGCGAGGTTGCTGGCGGCATTACCGTCATCGCGCCTGCTGGTGGCCGGGATCGCCGAGGGGTTTGCGCGGTCGCGGGTCGCGGGGGCATTGCAATGCGAAGGCTCGCGCCTGCAGTTTCTGCCGCGCATGGACGTCGCCGGCTACCGGGCGGCGTTTGCGTCGGTGGATATTTTGCTCGACCCCACGCCGTTTTCCGGCGCCACCACCACGCTCGATGCATTGTGGCAGGGCGTACCGGTGCTGACCCTGCCGGGTGCGAGGTCCTGTTCCAGGTCGAGTGCAAGCCTGCTCACGGCGTGCGGTTTGACTGACTGGATCGCGACGGATGAGGCTGACTTCATTGCCCGTGCAGCAATATTTGCCGGCGACGTTGGGGCGCTGGCCGCCCTGCGCCGGGATTTGCGTTCACGTGTCGCAGGCAGTGCTGTCTTGGACCGCGCGCGTTTTGTGGGCGACCTGGAGAACCTGTACCGGCAATGCTGGCAAACGTGGTGTGCCGGCCGATTGGCCGCGGGCGGTGGACCGGACACGATCCTGGCGGCGGCGCGCACGGCGCTGGATGCAGGCGAGGATGAATCTGGCGTCGCGTCATTGGCGGCGCTGCTGCGCAAGCGGCCACATTGGGAACTCGCCAAGCGCGAACTTGCGCGCGGTGCCCTGGCCTGGGCACGTCGCCACCCGGAGGTACTGCCGGCCTGGCACGAACCGGCGTTGTCATTGGCACCAACCTCGGTGTCGGTGATCGTTTGCAGCATCCGTCCTGATTACTTTCAGGCGGTGAGGGCACTGATGCTGGCGCAATTTACTGGGCATGCGGTGGAAGTCATCGGCATCCACGATGCTACGTCGCTCTGCGAGGGCTACAACCGTGGCGCCGCGCAGGCGCGGGGCGAGGTGCTGATCTTTTGTCACGACGATATCGACCTGCCGCAAGCGGACTTCGGCCTGCGGGTGCTGGCGCACCTGCAGCAGCACGATGTGGTCGGTGTGGTGGGTACGGATGAGTTGGTCGATGGCGACTGGGGGCATGCCGGCCCGCCGCACCTGCACGGCCAGATACTGCACCGGCCGCCGGGGGCCCCCGACAACACGCAGGGATTTTTGTACCTGGCGGTCGGACTGCATGCGGCCGGGACCGCGGCGGTCAAGGCGCTCGATGGCGTCTTCATCGCCGCGCGCCGCACGGTCTGGGAGACGCTGCGCTTCGACGAGCGCACCTTTGACGGCTTCCACCTCTACGACATCGACTTCAGCTACCGCGCGCATCGGGCGGGCTTTCGGGTGGCCGTCCCGCAGGACCTGTTGTTGGTACACTTCTCCACCGGCCGTTACGACACGCGGTGGCAGCAGTTCAATCTGCGGTTCCTGGAAAAGTTTCCGGAATTGGGCAACCGGCCCAGCCCGCACCGCTTTTCCAATATTCATGTCAAGCTGCAAACGCTGGACCAGGTGGGGCGGATGCACAGCGCCTTGCGTCACCTGCGCTTCGGCGGCTGCGACTGACCAGGTTCCAGAGCATCACCGCACCAGCTGAATCCCGTCCCATATACACATACTGACCATCGCATGCCTGAAACCTCCCGCACCGATATTGCCTACGATGACAGCCTCAATGCGCTGGCCACGCAACTGGGGAAGGCGCTCAAGAGCCGCGGCATGATGATGTCCACGGCGGAAAGCTGCACTGGTGGCGGCATCGCCGAGGCCGTCACCCGTGTACCGGGCTCCTCGGCCTGGTTTGACTGTGCGTTTGTGACGTACAGCTACGAGGCCAAGACCTCCATGCTGGGCGTACATCGCGATACCCTCGTCGACTTCGGCGCGGTGTCCGAGGAAACCGCTCGGGAAATGGTCGAAGGCGCAATTTCCCGCTCCCGCGCCCAGGTCGCGGTGGCGGTTACCGGCATCGCAGGGCCTGATGGCGGCATGCCGGACAAGCCGGTGGGTACCGTCTGGTTTTCCTGGAAGTTCCCGAAAAAGCCAATCATTTCAGAGATTTGCCATTTTCCCGGCGACCGGGTTCAGGTCCGCCACCAGACGATTGTGCATGCGCTGACCAAGTTGCTTCATAATCTTTCCTGACCGCTTCCCCGGCGGTTTTTTTTCGCAACTTTCGAAAAAATCCCCTTGCAATAGGCTTTTCTTTTCGGTACTGTACGGAAATACAGGCTGTATGTAGTTACAGCTTCCTGACGCCACCGGAGCTTTGCTGCTTGGCTCCATCACCGCCAACGTATTTCCAGAACCGGGAGACCAGCCGTGAACATGATGAAAGAATCCTTTATGGACGAGAACAAATCCAAAGCCCTGCAAGCCGCGCTGTCGCAGATCGAAAAGCAATTCGGCAAGGGCTCGATCATGAAGATGGGCGAAGGCAGCATCCACGCCGACATCATCCCGGTCTCCACCGGTTCGCTGGGCCTCGATATTGCCCTCGGCATCGGCGGGTTGCCGCGCGGCCGTGTCGTGGAAATCTACGGTCCGGAATCGTCCGGCAAGACCACGCTCACGCTGCAGGTCATCGCCGAAATGCAAAAGACCGGCGGTACGGCGGCCTTCATCGACGCCGAGCACGCGCTGGATCCACAATACGCC
>CAYSKY010000097.1:5413-9314 GCA_964431425.1 uncultured Burkholderiales bacterium | reverse complement strand
CTCATCTCGTCTGATCACAAAGCCATCTTGGTGTTCTGGCGTCTCAAGCATCCGCTGCCTGGCGCGCGGGCTTTCTCAGTGCATGCATTGGCCGACCACCGCATTGACCTCGCGAAGCTGAAAAAGAACGTGGGGGAGTTTCCCGTCGCCGAAAGGGATCAGAACTCGAAGTGGTATGGGCTCTACAAACAGGTCGATTCAGATCCATCCGTCGTGGACAGCCACAAGAACTATCTTCTGTTTCGCGACATTGCGGCAATGTCGCTGCTTCTTGTGCCGGCGCTGCTCTTGGTCCTTTACCTCGGCGGCGTCGATTCAACGCGCATGCTGGTCTCCACAGCTTGGTTCATGGGGCAGTATCTAGTGACGGCGTTTGCCGCACGAACCACTGGCATTCGTTTTGTGCAGAATGTATTGGCTGTTCATGCAAGTCGCAAGGTCGTCGGCGCGAAGCCGGCAGTACCCAAGCGCGCTACACCCGCCAACGAGCGGACAAGTCCCTGACCCGTGTCAAGCGCACGAGCACCCCGAGCCGCGTGGCGCGAGATCGGTGAGGATAGCCTTAGGACAGTTCCCCAAGAGCCTAGGCGGGGGAGGGCTAAGACGGGTAAAATGCGCTTACAGACAACGGTGATAGTTGACGATTGATGTGCTGGAGTAGCCGCCCGTCAAACCGAGTCCATCTCCCGCGCCAGCAAAAGCGCTCGTTTTTTGACGGTAAAAGTGACGGTAAATCGCGATGATCGAGACCAGCAAAGCTAGTATTTATATGCGATTCAGAGCCTCGGAAACAATTGAGTGGGAATGACGCGTCGACTTGACTGGCCTGCTACCGGCGGAAAGTCACTGACCCGTGCCGGGCGGCGTTTGATCTAACGCAAACGGTCTGCAGATAGTTTTTCGCGGCCGCACTTGATGCACCAACTTGGTGCTAGATTCCTCTTTGTATTCGGTTGTTAACCAACTGCAAAGGGAGATCAACATGCGCATTCTGAGACAGGGGAAAAGTCACCGAATGCTTGCGGCAAGCTTCGCACTGATGTTGTGCGTGCCGTTGGCTGCGTATGCGGCTGCACCCGCTTCGGGCGCTACAAAAGCCAAACCCCAGGTGCTGACCACGACAGCACCTGCGCCGAGCGCCAAGGCCCTCAAGGCCGTCGCTGCCGAGGCCGACTCCTGCTACACAAAATGCCACGAGCCCATCAAGGGCTTCAGGCAAACCGGCAAGCACCAGTCGGTTGGTTGCAAAGACTGCCATGGCAAGCTGGATGAACACATGAAGGACGAGAAACTGCGTCCGACCACGAACACCGACCCGCAGGTCTGCGGTAACTGCCACAAGAACCAGTTCGATACCCTTTACACCATGAACTGGAACAAGACGGCCCGCAAGGAAAAGGGTCAGGCAACCGGCCCATCCCCGACGCCCGCTTTTGACAAGCTGATGATGCCGCACGGCTTCACGCGCGAGCACAACGAGCCGCGATCGCATGCCTTTGCGCTTTACGACCAGGTGGTGGTCGACCGCGCCTTTGGCGGCCGCTACAAACCGAAATCCGGCTGGGAATTCCTGACGCAGCCGGGCGGCAATATCAAGATCTGGAGCGTGCTCAAGGACCTCTATCCGGGCCAGGAACACAAGGCCTTCAAGCCGGGTACGGCGGCCGCAGCAAACCCGGTGTGCATGTCCTGCAAGAGCGCAGACCACATCCTCGACTGGGCCTACATGGGTGACCCGGTGCCCGGCGCCAAATGGAGCCGTACCTCAAAGGTGGTGGACTTTGTGCAGGACGTGAACCATTCGCTCAATTGTTTCTTCTGCCACGACCCGCACAGCGCCGGCCCGCGCGTGGTGCGCGACGCACTGCTGCAGGCGGTGACGCGTCCGGAGAAAGACACGGTCTGGCATGCCGACGCCAAGGCCGCGAAGATCGATATCCGTGACCTCGGCACCCGTGGCTATACGCGCAAGATAGGCATACTGTCGCGCCCCGATGCCAACCTGATGTGCGCGCAGTGCCACGTCGAATACAACTGCAACCCCGGCACCGACCTCGAAGGAAAGCCGGTGACGATGGCCGACAGCCGCACCAACCACTTCCCGTTCAAGAAGGTTGCGGACCTCGGCAAGCACTACACCGACCTGAAGTTCCGCGATTTCAAGCATGGCATTACCGGTGCGATGTTATGGAAGGGTCAGCACCCCGACACCGAAAACTATTACGGGAGCGTGCACCAGAAGGCAGGGGCGGATTGCGCGGACTGCCACATGCCCAAGGTGAAGGACGCAAAGACCGGCAAGGTGTTCACTTCACACTGGCAGACCAGCCCGTCGCGTTACATCAAGGAGACCTGCCTTGCCTGCCACGAATGGACCGAGCAGCAGGCGCAGTACTCGATCGATTCACTGAAGAACCGTGTGCAGGGCAAGGTGCGCAAGGCCGAATACTGGCTCACGCGCATGATCGACAAATTCGAAGAGGCGAAGAACCTCGGCGTCGATGAGTCCATCCTGAACCAGGTGCGCGAGAAGCACTACGAAGCCCACATCAACTGGGAATGGTGGACGGCCAGCAACGGCGCGCATTTCCACAATCCCGATGAGGCGGTGGAATCCCTGAACAAGTCGATGACGATTTCGCAGGCCGGCATCAAGCAACTTGATGATGCGATGGCGGCGAAGCGGTCTGCTGCGGTGGCCGTTGCGGCGCCTGCGGCGGCTGCAAAGCCGGTGGCACCGGCATCCCGCTGAGCAGGGCTTTGTCCCGACTCCCGCCAGCCGGCGGCGCGCGCAAGCCTGCCGCCGGCATTTTTTTGTGCGTGCTGATGGCTGGATGTTCGCCGGATCCGCCGGTGTCGATCTCGCCGGCGGGCCGAGCGTCAGCGCCTTCAGTTGGCAATGCAACTGGTGCTGCCACGGTTGCCGACTATCAGGCGCTGGAATCGGCCCTGCGCAACAGGGCGCCGCAACCAGTTGCAGAGGGCCCCAAACTGACGCGCGAGGAATTGCGGGAACAGGCGACGCGCAATCCTCGCGATGGACGGGGCTGGGCCCTGCTGGCCTATGCCGAGTTTGAAGCGGAAGCCTACGCCGAGTCGGCGGCCGCCTTCGAAAAAGCAGTCGGTGTCTCGGCAAAGATCGCCGCCGATCCCGGCGTGTTGTGCGATTGGGCGGATGCCGCCGGCATGGCCCAGGGCGGCGCACTCAAGGGCCGGCCGCGGGATCTGATTTCGCGAGCGCTGGCGCTGCGCCCCAACCACCCGAAGGCGCTCGAAATGGCCGGTAGCGCCGCCTATGAGCAACGCGAATATTCAATGGCTGCCGAATACTGGCGCCAATTGCTGCTTCAGATCGCGCCTCGCTCCGAGCAGCATCGTGCGCTGCAGGCCGCCATTACGCGCGCAGAAAAACTGTCAGCCGCACCGGGGGCGGCGCGCTGACGGCGGGATTCGCGGTGGGGTGGTGGCCCCAAGCGGTTAAACTTCCGCGCAAGGAGGCGGCGCCCGGGTGCCGCATACAAGGATGTACGAGCGCGTTTCCGCACCATTGATTCCCAGGCGGCAGTTTCAAAGTCGTGTGCTGCGCAGCACGGTGCTGGGCATGTGCCTCATTGTGTTTTCCCTCCTGATTGGCATGGCCGGGTTTCACTATTTTTTCCCCAAGCTTGATTGGCCGGACGCGTTTGTGAATACGGCCATGCTGCTGTCCGGCATGGGCCCGCTCGCGCAGCCGGAGACCACCGGTGCGAAGTTCTTCGCGGGTGTCTATGCGCTGTATTCGGGGTTGATGCTGCTGATCGCGGCGGCCGTCATGTTCGCGCCGGTGATTCATCGTTTCCTGCACAAAATGCATCTGGATGAGGACACGCCGGCACCCCGCAAGGCCAAATCATGAGGATGC
>CAYSKY010000097.1:0-5403 GCA_964431425.1 uncultured Burkholderiales bacterium | reverse complement strand
CCCAGCACCGGCGCGGCTTCCACGGCAAAAATGGCCGGAGAGGCCCGCCATTGCTTGCGTTTTGCTGTTGCACCAACGCGGGACCGCCGCCCATGCTGAGTGACGAGGACTTCATGCGCGAGGCGCTGGCGCAGGCCAGGCTGGCCTGGGAGGCGGGTGAGGTGCCGGTGGGCGCGGTGGTGGTCGCCAAGGGCGAAATAATCGGCCGCGGCTTCAACCATCCGATCAGCTCGCACGACCCCACCACCCACGCCGAGATCGCCGCGCTGCGCGATGCCGCAGCCCGCCAGCAGAACTATCGGCTACCCGACTGCGAATTATTTGTCACGCTGGAGCCCTGCACCATGTGTGTGGGCGCCATGTGGCATGCGCGGCTCAAACGCGTGGTGTTCGGCGCCACCGAGCCCAAGACCGGCGCCTGCGGCAGCATCATCAATCTGCCGGCGATGGAGAAGCTCAACCACCAGACCACCTTTGTGGGCGGCGTGCTGGCGGAAGAATGTGGCGCATTGCTGAAAGCCTTCTTCACCGAGCGACGGCGGAGCTGATCCCGCAATGGCGGCGGTGGTGCTGGTCCCGTACCGGGCGGAATGGCCGGCAATGTTTGCTGATATTTGCGGTGAGCTGCGCGGGTGTTTGCCGGGCGATGGCTGGGTCGTCGAACATATCGGTAGCACATCGGTGCCCGGGCTGGCCGCCAAGCCGGTGATCGACATCCTGCTGGGCGTACCCAGCCTTGCCTGGGCCGAAGCAAACATCGATTCGCTTGGCCGTGCCGGATTCGAGTACGTGAGCAAGTACAACACCGTCATCCCCGAGCGGCGTTATTTCGTTCGGCCGTCAACGCGTCCGCGCCTGGTGCATCTGCATGCAGTGGTCGAGGGCAGGCGGCTCTGGCGGGACCACCTCCTGTTTCGCGATGCGCTGCGGCGCGATGGTGAAACCCGGCAGGCCTATCAGGACTTGAAGCAACAACTGGCGGTGCGCTTTGCGAATGACTCTGCCGCCTACACGGATGCAAAGGCTGCGTTCATTCAGGACGTGATGAATCGTGCCAGAATGGCCGCGCCGTCCGAATAGAAAAATACTCTGCGAGGAGAAAAGCATGCATCACCTGAGTGCGCTCGATGCCCTGTTCCTGCAACTGGAAACACCCGAGGTACCGATGCATGTGGGCAGCGTTAGCCTGCTGCAAAAACCCAAGGGACACCGCGGCAGTTTCTATCCGCAGGTTCGCAGGCACATTGAAAGCCGGCTGCACCTGGCACCCTTGTTCTCGCGGCGCCTCGCCTTCATGCCGTTCGACCTGGCCAATCCCATCTGGCTGGGCAGCAGCGATGTCGATCTCGATTACCACATCCGTCAGTTGAAATTGCCCAAGCCCGGCTCGCACGCGCAGCTCGAAGCGGCGGTGGCCCGGTTGCACGAAGGCATGATGGATCGCGACCGGCCACTCTGGGAGTTCGTGGTCATCGAGGGACTGGCTGACGGCAACGTGGCGTTTTATTCGCGCATCCATCACGCCGCACTGGACGGGCAGGGCGGTGTGGCGCTGGCACAGGCCATTCTTGATACCAGCGCGACACCACGCGAGGTCGAGGGCGCCGGGGAAAAGGCCAAGCCGCGACTGCCGCCGACCACCGCCCGGATGCTGAGCGCCGCCTTTCGCAACACCGTGGCCCAATACAGCAAGATCGTTAAGGCCGTGCCGGATGCACTGAAGATGGCCGGTGCCGCCGGCGCGGGGCTGATGTCCTCCTCGGAAGCCAAACGTGCAGGCGCACCGTCGGAGCAGGGTACGGGCCTCGGGCATTTAACCGATTTCAAGCCGGGCGATTCGCTGCAGAAAGTGGCGAAGTCGCTGCTAAAGAAAATCCCCGGCGGCATTGCGCTGGGCCCGCGCACCGGCCTGAACATGGCCATCAGCGGCGAACGCGCCTTCGTCGGCGTGGAACTGCCGCTGGAAGAAACCAAGGCCATCGCGCGGCACTTCGACGCCAAGCTGAACGACATCGTGCTGGCCGTCTGCGCCGGCGCCTTGCGGCGCTACTTCGCGACCGAGAAATCAGCACTGGCCAAGGCCATGATCGGCGGCGTGCCGGCCAGCCTGCGTGTGCCGGGCGACACCTCGCAGAGCAACCAGGTCACGATGATGCTCATCAGCATGGCCACCAACATCGCCGATGTGAGGAAGCGCCTTGCCGACATCGTGGCCGCCAGCACGCGCGCCAAGATGATGACTGGCAGCATGAAGAGCCTCATTCCGATGGATCTGCCTTCACTGGGTATTCCGTGGCTCATGAGCGTGATCACGCCGCTCTATCGCACGGCGGTGGCGTCCAACAAGATTCCTGTCGTGGCCAACCTGGTGGTCTCCAATGTGCCGGGGCCGCAGATGCCGTTGTATCTGGCTGGCGGTGAACTGAAAACCTACTACCCGGTGTCCATCGTCACCCACGGCCTCGCGCTCAATATCACCATCCAGAGTTACGCCGGCAAGCTGTACTACGGGCTTATCGCCTGCAGGCAGACCATTCCCGATCTCGATCGTTTCGGTCGCGACCTGAAGGCGGCGCACGAGGAACTGCTGGCCATCATGCAGGCTGACTTGGTCAAGCCGGCTGTGGCTGAACCGCGTGGCGGCAAGTCACCCGCTGCCGCGAAAACCAAGGTGGTGGCAAAGCCGCCACCGAAGACGCGCACGGTCGGCAAGGGCAAAGTGGTCGCCCACAAGCCAGCCGGCAAAAAAGTCGCCGTAGCGCCGGCGCCAGCCTCCAAGGCCAGGAACAAAACGGCCGCAGGCACAACTACCAAAAAATTGGTGACCAAGAAGGCCGCGAAAGCACCCGCCAAGCCGAAGCCGAAGACGGCGGTCACCCGAAAAAAGCGGGCATAATCAATCGACAAATGCGTTTGTTGCGTGAAGCGCCTGTGATGACGGGGCGCCCGGCGCGACGGATGGTGGCGGTCGCTTCGGAGAGATGATGGATCAAATGGACTTGTTGCGCGCCCCGGGTGCGTTTCTGCTGGCACTGGAAGGCCGCATGCCGTTTGAACTTGGTGCCACGCTGGCGACCTGGCCCCTGCTCAAGAGTGTCGCACGGGGCGACGGTCATCCGGTCATCGTGTTCCCGGGTCTTGCCGCTGGCGATCTCACCACGGTGCCGCTGCGCAACTTTTTGACCTCACACGGCTATGACACCTATGGCTGGGACCTGGGCCTGAACTTCGGCCCGCGCAAGGGCATTCTGGAAAAAAGCCTGGAGCGCGTGGTGCAGATTCATGCCGATACCGGCCGTAAGATCAGCCTCATTGGCTGGAGCCTGGGCGGCGTGTACGCGCGCGAGTTTGCCAAGGCACTGCCCAAGCACATCCGCAGCGTGATCACGCTGGGCACCCCCTTCGCCGGCGACCCCAAGGCTACCAATGCGTGGAAACTCTACGAATTCGCCAGCGGTCACAAGATCGACAACCCCGACATGCTGGCGCATCTGAAAGAGGCGCCACCGGTGCCGACCACGTCCATCCTCAGCCGCAGCGATGGCGTGGTGTCCTGGCCGCTATCGATGCAGGAGGAGTCGCGGCGCGCCGAGAACATTGAAGTGATTGCGAGCCACGTGGGACTCGGCATGCATCCGGCGGCACTGTATGCGGTGGCCGACCGGCTGGCCCAGCCGGAAGGTAAATGGAAAAAGTTCGACCGCTCCGGCTGGAAAGAGTGGTTCTACCGCGATCCCTTCCGCTCCGCTGACCAGGTTTTCTGAGGGCAGGCCATGCCCACCATCGACGCCAACGGCGTATCGCTCCATTTTGAGTCCGAAGGTAACGAGGGCGATCCGGTCATTTTGATGATCATGGGGCTCAGCGTGCAGCTGATCTTCTGGCCGCAGCCGCTGGTGGACCTGCTGGTCGCCAAGGGCTTCCGGGTGGTGCGCTTCGACAACCGCGACGTGGGGCTGTCGAGCAAACTGGATCACTTGGGCGTGCCCAACATCCCGCTGGAGTTCGCACGCTTCATGGTGCGCCTGCCGGTACGCGCCCCGTACCTGATCGACGACATGGCGCGCGATACCGCGGCCCTCATCGATGCGCTGGGCCTTGGCCGCCCGCATGTGGTCGGGGCCTCGATGGGCGGCATGATCGGGCAGAACCTGGCCGGGCAGTTTCCGGAAAAAGTCGCCACGCTGACTTCCATCATGTCCACCACCGGCAAGCGCAGCCTGCCCAAGGCGCAGTGGCGCGCCCTGCAGGCGCTCATGTCGCCACCCGCCAAACGCGGCGATGTGGAGGGCGCGATCCGTCGCCTGATGCGGGTGATCAATCTGATCGGCAGTCAAAGCTACCCGCCCGACCAGGCGCTGCTGCGGCAGATGTGTGAGCAGCACATCCTGCGCTCCTATCATCCCGCCGGCGGCATGCGCCAGTTATCCGCGGTGGCGGCCAGCGACGATCGGAGCGAGGTGGTGCGCCGGATTAAGGCGCCTACGCTGGTCATCCACGGTGATGAAGATCCGCTGGTGCGGCCTGCCGCCGGTGCCGACACCGCACAAACCATCCGCGAGGGCGGCGGCGAGGCTCGGCTGGCCATTTTCAAGGGCATGGGCCACGATTTTCCGGCTGCGCTGATACCACAGATCGCCGAAGAAATCGCGGTGCATTGTCGATCGCATTCGTCGTAGCAGCGCAGGTGCGAATGGTAAAATTGCGGCTTCCATTCGCCCTTCATATGTGATGACCGGCGTGATGGCGCCTTCACCGAGTCCCCGCTGGTCATGCCTCCATTCGTTCACCTTCGCCTGCACACAGAATTCTCGGTCACCGACTCGATCGTGCGCATCGATGAAGCGGTGGCGAGGGCGGCAGGGGACGGGCAGCCCGCACTGGCAATCACCGACCTCGGCAACCTGTTCGGCGCTGTCAAATTCTTCAAGGCCGCGCAAGGCAAGGGCGTGCAGCCGATCATCGGTTGCGAAGTGTGGATCGAAAACACCAAGAATCGTGATGCGCCGGCCCGCGTACTGCTGCTGTGCCGTAATGCCGCCGGCTATCTCAATCTGTGCCGCCTGCTGACGCGGGCGTTCCGTGACAACACCTGGCGTGGCCGCGCCGAACTGAACCGCGACTGGTTGCGCGGCGAGGCGGTCGAGGGCCTGCTGGTGCTCTCCGGCGGCACGCTGGGAGACGTCGGGCAGGCCATCCTGCAGGACGACATGGTGCGTGCCAAAGCGCTGGCGCAGGAATGGGCGCGCGATTTTCCGGATGCCTATTACCTCGAACTGCATCGAGTGCATGGTGAACGCGACGATGCCCACATCCGCAGCGCGCTCAAGATCGCCGATGCGTTGCAACTGCCGGTGGTGGCCACGCATCCGATCCAGTTCATGGAGCGCGACGACTTCAAGG